>NZ_JBQCYD010000066.1:0-8425 GCF_052088025.1 Senegalia sp. (in: firmicutes)
AATATGGAATATTAATGTCCGAGAAAAAAGTGTGCTGAAAAAGGTTGACAATCCACACATTAAAAGAAGGACTACTAGCAGGTGGAACAAGAGTATTTTTAACTTTTAATGAAAAATCACCAAAGGACAGGATAGATTGGACAAAATCCTTGTTTGAAGAAATAGGAATGAAGGTGGTAGATCAATTAACTTATTATGAAAGTACCAATGAATTATATTCAAATATTGGAAATAGAGATTATAGAATAACATCTTCATATGAAGTGATAAACGATGAAATGGATAACTATAAAAATAAAGATTTTAGCAATAACTTAGAATATACAAATTTTTCAAGCTATTATGCTGGTAAAGAAATAAGAAATTTAAATATAGTAGATGATATAGAAAAGATTAAGGAAAATTTAAAGATAGGGTATCAATATCATGATCAAGAAGTGTTTGGGATTATTACCTATGATAGTAATGATAAAGTAATAGGGGTAAATGAAATGTTTAAAGGTGGAGTAGACGCATCTATTGTAGATTTTAAATTAATAGCAAAGAATCTCTTATTGACACCAGACTTAAAAGGTTATTCAATCTATCATAATCACCCAAGTGGAAATCCGATACCAAGCAGTGAGGATATTCATCTAACAAGTAAAATGTCTAGCATGAGTGAAACCTTAGGTATTGAATTAATGGAGCATTTTATTATAGGGAAAGAGAATGTATTACTATTCTCAGAGAGTACGGATTCTTTTATAAGTCAAAATTCTAATTATAAGGACAAAATCAAGAATAAGGTGGCAGAAGAAAGCCTAAGATATGGAGAAAATAAAAAAGATATAGATATTAAACCAGGGGATGTCATAAAGACATCCCTTTCTGATGAGACAATAGTGCTAGCAGTAAAAGGAGAAAATGCTTTATTATTTAGTGGTACCCAATTTGTTGAAGCTAATGGACTAGGTCAAAATCAAGAAAAAGTCTTTTGGAACTATGGCCATTACCATAATGAATTACCAACTGATATATTTAAAAAAGACAAGAAATCAGTTGATGAAATAAAAGGAACTTTAAATAACTTAATTGAAAATAATTATGAAGATTATATTAAAGCAGTTATATCTATAGAGAAGGATATAACAGACGATAGTACATTAACTGAGATGTATAACAAATATATGGAAAGTGATGTTAATCTGCTAAATGATTATTTTGATGAGATAGAGTATGATATGGAACATGATAATAGGATAGGTGAGAGTTTAAAAGATGAATATGATTATGAAATGGATAAACCTTCAAAAATAGAGAATTTAGATAAAAAAATAACTAAAGAGCTTGAAGGATTCTCTTTAGAGAATAAGTATATTTCATTGAAAAAAGGGAAATTGAAAGAAAAGGTTGAAATAGAAAGTAAAGGAGATGTAAATATTAAAAGAAAATCTTTATTAGGAGAATTGAAGAGTAATAGCAAAAAAGATAAATCAAAGAATATAAATAAAAAAATAAAAGAGAATATAGAGTTATAAACAAAGCCCCAAGACAGTGTTAACTAGTGATGTATTGGGGCTTTGTTTTATGTACGCATATATATGATCTAATCAAATAGATGAATAATACTGTGGGGTGAAAGTATGACTAATAGGACAATAAATTATCAAAAGTTAACACCTACTATAGCTGAGAATATAAATTATTATGAAGAATTTTTAGATTATGCCTATTCTGAAAAAGAGTTACTCAACATAGCATTGACAGGTCGATATGGAGCTGGAAAAAGTAGTGCTTGGGAGGGATATGAAAAGAAGATATAAATATAATGGAATTTCAAATATTAAATCAAATTGATAATAAAAAGGTTCCAAATATGAAGTTACTAAGCATAACCCCAGGGGTAGGGGATACTAAATCTCTACAAGTAAGTAATTCCAAGACTATGGCACCCCAACGTGTAAGATTTTGTATAATTTGGAGTATTTTGAGATTATAATAAACAATATCCATAAATATAAACCACTACATTTGATAGAGGTTTATATTTTGCCGAATTTTATAGAATAAGCAATTCTATAAAAAGCTTATAACCTTGTTATCCCAAGGGTTTATAGGTTTTTTATGTTTCTACATAGAAGTGATAGACCGTCAAAGAATGACCTTCAGCTAATAATGAATCAGGTAGTTCCTATGTGCTCGTCATATAACAAATTCTTTAATAACTAATTTCATAGTTCTTGATTCATTTGGAGGAAGTGGCTTTATTTAGAAAGATTTAATGAGATATGATTAATTATATCTATACTGATTCATGCATGTATAAATATTATTAATTGTACAATGTTCAGTTTTGTATATATAATTTGATATAGAAATGAAATTTATATATGGAGGTAGATATGGATAACAGAAAAACTTATATTTTAATTTTTTAAGGATTAGCTATTAAATATTGTATTAAGAACAGTAGTAGATAGAAGATACTTTTAAAAGTATCCCAAATAACCATTAAGATAAGTAAGGTTAGCATCAGGATTAGAAACAGAAAACTTAGGCATTTGACCCTGAGCATACTTTTCAATATC
Source organism: Senegalia sp. (in: firmicutes) (assembly GCF_052088025.1). Taxonomy (NCBI): domain Bacteria; kingdom Bacillati; phylum Bacillota; class Clostridia; order Eubacteriales; family Clostridiaceae; genus Senegalia; species Senegalia sp. (in: firmicutes). Next base: position 2,571 of record NZ_JBQCYD010000066.1, read on the forward strand.
AAAAGTAGTATTAGGAGTATTCTTTGCAAATAACTTAGAGAAAGTTTTAGCTTTTCAAGCTGAGATTGATAAAATTTAGGATTGTTTTAGTAGCGGAAACTTCAATCCCAGTAGTATCAGTGATTAAGATAGAAGATAAAAAAGGATTAATTTCTTGAGATATTACTTCAGTAAAATCTCTTTTAGCACCAAAATTAGAATAATACTTCTGATAAAGAGAAAAAGCGATAAACTCACTGATATTTCTACTGATTTTGATTATAGAATTTATCAAAATCAGTAGAAATATCAGAAAAGCAAGTTTTTTACCTGAAACTGGCATAAGATTCTCCTTTTGTTTTTTTGAGTTTATACTTCTTATAAAACATATATACCCAAAAATGAGGGAGTCTAGCCATTTCAATAGAAAGAAATGCAGTAATAAAGCGAGTTGCAGAGTTCTGAAACTAAATAATATAATAGGAGGTAAAAAATGAATATTAAAAATAGTGTTGATTTAATAGAATCATATTTAGATCTAGATCGTAAACCAGTGGGGATAAAGTTTTTCTTTGATAAAGATGAGTTTGATAAATTTGAAATTCTTCAGAAAGATAGAAAGGTAACATATTGTAACTCGGTACAACTTGCAAGTAAGGGTAGGTCTATGAAGCTTACTAAAGAAAATCAAGCATGTCCTAATGGAGCTTTTGCATTAAATATGATTGATGTACCTGAGCCAATAGCAAACGGTAAGGGAAGGTTTAGTAAAAATATCTATAAAAGTCCAGAAGTATCAAAGAGTATTAACGATGATATGCTATTCATAAAGGAAAGACCTGCTGGTATTGTTGTAATGCCTCTGGAAAATTACAAAGAAGAACCAGATGTTGTAATTGTTGTTGGTAAGTCTTTTAATATAATGAGAATGTTACAAGGTAATGCATACTTTAATGGTTATACAGACAACTTAAGAACTGTTGGACTTCAAGCGGTTTGTCAAGACTTAACAACATATACTTACAATACTCAAGACATAAATATTAGCTTGTTTTGTCCAGGAACACGTTTAGTTGCAGATTGGCAAATTGATGAAATAGGAATTGGTATACCTTTTGCTAAGTGGAACCAAGTTGTAGAAGGAGTTAAAGAAACAGCTAATCCTTTTGAAAGAAATAAAAATAAAGAAAGTATTGAAAAAAGATTAAAAGAACGTGGATTAGATGTAAGTGAAATTAAATTTAATGAAAATTATGATGATGGATCATATAGTGGTGGTAAAATAGATAATGATTAATAGCTTAAGGGTTTTTTGATGTATTATTAGGGTTGAGTTTATATCATATCTAAAGAAGAAATATAATTTAAAATAAGGAGAATTTTATATGAACGTGAAGGGATTAATTAAGAGAGTACCCTTACCAATGGCTGGATTGATGTTAGCCTTAGCGGCGGCAGGTAATTTAGTGCTTTCTTATGGAGAAGTTTATAGGAATGTTTTAGGAGCTATATCTGCAGTTTTATTGGCTTTGTTACTAGCAAAGATAATCGTATTTCCAAGTATAGCAAAGATGGAATTGAAAAACCCAGTAGTAGCTAGTGTTTTTCCCACACTTACAATGGGAATGATGCTATTATCAACTTATATAAAACCATTTGCACCAACTTTTGCATTTGGAATGTGGATTGTAAGTGTGGTAGGACATTTGGCGTTAATTGTAAAATTTACTATAAATTATCTGGTTAAAGTAGATATAAAGACTGTGTTTCCAAGTTGGTTTATAGTGTTTGTAGGTATAGTTGTAGTATCTGTTACGGCACCAGCTTTTGAAATGCAGACCATAGGTAGAGTTTTTTTCTGGCTAGGGATAGTATCCTATTTCTTATTGTTACCAATAGTTATTAGAAAGTATAGGTCAGGAGATACACCAGAACCTGCAAGCCCAACTGTATTAATCTTCGCAGCCCCAGTTGCTCTTTGTCTAGCAGGATATATGAGTTCTTTTGAGACTAAAAATATGTTGATAGTATGGGGTTTACTTGCCCTATCACAATTGAGTTATATATTCGTATTAACAAAATTACCAAAGTTATTAAAGATAAAGTTCTACCCGAGCTTTTCTGGCTTTACATTTCCATTAGTAATATCTGCAATCTCTTTAAAATTAACTAATGGTTTTCTAGCAAATAGCGGACAAGGTATTCTAGCATTAAAATATATAGTAATAGTTGAAGAAATTATTGCGGTTTTAATCGTATTGTTTGTATTATTTAAATATATAGAGTTTTTAATAGCACCTTCAGAGAGTGATATGAAAGTACCTTTAGAAAGACCTGTAGAAGATAAATAAGAATAAAATAAACTAATATGTAGTGATTTAATAAAAACTCTATTGTCAGTTAAACTTGAATGCCGAGCCAATTGGCTAAAAAGTTTTTAGAAACTTCTACTAGCGGGATAAGGTTCTATCATTACAATAGAGGAAATAAAAGCTACGTTTAAATTTAATCCTTCTAATTTAAAAGCTTTAATCAATCCCAATTCTATTTCATTAAAAAGATTAAGCAGCGTGAGCCCATTTAAATATTGGGATCGCGCTGCTTAAAGTATTTTATTAAGTTGACGCCACAATTTTGCTCATGCCATACAACATAGTTCTATCTTTATGTTACTATTATAAATTTATTTTCTTGCTCTACAACATGTCCAATTATTGCAAATTCTGTTGGTGTATCTTTTAAGGCATCTAATAACTTTTCGGCATGTGATTCCTTTACTGATATAAGCAATCCTCCCGATGTCTGTGGATCAAATAATATATCTTCTATATTTTGGGGTACTGTGCTATCTATATAGACACCACCACTGGTATGACCTTTATTTGCATATGCTCCTGCTGGAACTAATCCCATATCTGCATATTCAAGTGCCTGAGGTATTATAGGTATTTTTTTATGGTCTATTTTAATTGTAACCCCACTTCCTTTAGCCATTTCAACTCCATGACCTATCAGTCCAAATCCAGTTATGTCAGTTAAGCTATTTACTCCTCCAACTTTATCAATAGCTTCTTTAGCATATTTATTTAAAGTAGTCATAAGCTTTACAGCTATATTATATGCTTCCTTATCTGCCATTTCACCTTTTATCGCAGTATTAATTATACCGAGTCCTAGAGGTTTTGTGATTATTAAAATATCACCAATCTTTGCATTGCTATTTACAAGGATTTTATCTGGATGAACGAAACCTGAGACTGACAATCCATATTTTGGCTCTTCATCTTCTACTGTATGTCCACCTACAGTTACTGCACCCGCTTCTTTTACTTTATTAGCTCCACCTTTTAATATTTCAACTAGTACATCTGGACTAAGGCAATTTGGAAAGCAAACTATATTCATAGCAAGTATTGGCTCTCCTCCCATTGCATATACATCTGATAATGAGTTTGTAGCTGCTATTTGTCCGAATATAAATGGATCATGGATAGGTTACACTTAATTATACAATAAAAACTCGGACATGATATAATAAATAAAAGGAAATTGAAAAAACTTAACGGCAAGTTGCACAAGCTACTATTTTTATAAAATACTGTCTAATGGATAATTCTGCATTCATATGGTCTACGGAGCGTGGATTATATTTTGAGATACATTGTTTTATACTAGAGTCGAGGTGAAAATGATGGATACAAAAAGAAAAAAAGAGCTTTTAGAAGCCTATAAAAACAGACATCCTGAAATGGGAGTAATATCTTACCGTTGTAAAGAAACTGGCGAGGTATTTTTGGGTATCTCCAAAGATACAAAATCAGCCTTTAACAGCAATAATATGAAATTGGCAGCCAACTGGCATCCTAATAAACGATTACAAGAACTCTGGAATAAATATGGCTCGGAAGGCTTTGAACTATCAGTTATTAAAGTGTTAAAGTATGATGACCCACACGAAGATTATACAGCAAAATTAGAAAGTTTGAGAGAACAGTGTCTCGCTGCTGATCCAAATGCAAGGAGGATATGGCGATGAATGAAAAAGTTGTTATGGTATCAAATGGTTATGAGCGTATAGATGGCAGAAACGCCTATAAATCTGGCATCAAACGTTTAACATTAGGTGCACCTATGCTGGAAGAAAATAAAAAAATGCAGATTGCCGCACAGATTTGGAAAAATGATAAAGATGGTGAATTGATTTTGGCCCAGGAGCTGCCCATCCATCAAATATTTGATTTGATGATTTTTTTGTCCAGGACATTGCTTTACTTCAAGGAGGCTTACCGACTCCCCCTTTTATATGACCCGGAAAAACCCCTCGTGGAACGTGTTGGGCTACAAGGCGATGTGCTACCTGTAGAGGTGTGTGTAGACAATCAAAACATCAATGAGGACATCAAAGCATTTGCCCAGAGTCTGAATGATTTAGGGGAATTGATTGGAGAACGCAAGCGGGTGCTTAACCGAATTTTAGAAGAATTGGAGTTATATTAATATGAAACAAACCAGTATTTTATCACCTACCAGACAGCTATCAGAAGAGGAGAAGTCCCATGTCTGGCAAAAACCACCTTCACATATTGAGAGTGAAGCAGAAAAACGTATATATCAAGAAGTAGTAAGAAATTGGAATCGCGGTGAAATGAAAATTAGCACCATTTTGCTGGAGGGGGATGCTGGTTCGGGAAAAACCCAGATTGCCAAAGCTCTATCTGCTGATTTTAACCTGCCTTATACGAAAGTAACCTGTTTTGCAGATATGGATAAATCCGATGTCCTGGGTTCGATTCTTCCGGTGCTGTCAGAAGAAGATGGTCATTCTGATAAGGTTGAATATCGCTATTATCCGTCAGAAATTGTTCGTGCGTATGAAAATGGATGGCTCTTGGAGATTCAGGAACCGACAGTGATTCGGGATGCTGCTGTTTTAATGGCGCTAAATTCCGCATTAGAACCAGATGGCAGTCTAAACTTGCCAACTCGTATCGCGCATCGTCACCCTGATTTTATTGCGGTTATCACAACAAACCGCGGTTACAATGGCTTCCGGCCCTTAAATGAAGCTTTGCGAGATCGAGTGCAGCATGCAGAAAAACTAGATTTACCGCCTAAAGAAGTGATGATGGAGCGGGTTAAAGCTAAGACCGGTTATGAATCTGAACCTGTACTATCTCTTTTAGCTGAAACGATTATGGTGCTGGATGAGACAGCCCGCGCCAATGCCATTAAAGGTGTGGCCGGTATGCGTTCCTATATCTTTTGGGTGGATGCCGTTCAAAGTGGTGCCTCAATCCAAAAAAGTTTATATTATAAGGTGTTATACAAAATCACGACCGATCCGCAGGAGCTTGTTATTTTAGAGCAGGCACTGGCTAGTCATGGCTTGACAGAAAAGCTTGAGGAAATGGATCACATATGTCAATCGCAAAAAGACGGAGAAAATCCTGAAGTAATGGAACTTAATATTTCCGAAAACGGAGAATTCTCTGCCAAGACAGATCAAGCTGATAAAAACGCAGTGCGTCTGAGAAAATCAGAAGACAGTGAGGGGCATTCTGATACGAGCAGTGATGAAAATACTGATATTTCAAGCAATGATAATGGGGAAAATGGCACTCCATTCTATCATGAGCTCGATAAATCAGATACAACCGAATTACAAAAAAAAGAATTTCGTAAACAGTTGAACAGGGAAGCACGGCAAAGTGTTCAAGGAAGTGTCCATGAAGATATTAAGCTGATTGTCCATCGTCCGGAAGTTACCTACCAGAACAGGGAAGAGTATAACCGTATGATGACAACTTTGATGCCAGTTATTCGGGAATTAATCAGAAAAACAAATCCGCTGTTGGAGCATGAATTATCTGCTGATG
>NZ_JBQCYD010000067.1:0-8149 GCF_052088025.1 Senegalia sp. (in: firmicutes)
ATACCTATTTTTTTATTTAATAGAAAAAGTAGAACTTTCCTATTAAATAAAAAAGCAGGTCGAAGAGCGCTAGCTCTAAGACCTGTTTTTTAGTATAATTAATCTACCATGAAAAACCATACTAAAGTTAATTTTAAATCAAAAATCAAAAAAATGCAACTATCTTTTAGTTTTGATTTGGCTAATAACTTCGATATGGATGATGAGGTTTTCTTGGTGCACAATATTGTTGAGGAGATGAATTTAGGTTTTTTAAATAGTGCCTACTCGAATATGGGTAGAAAGCCAATTGTAGAACCCAGAACCATGTTAAAAGTATTAGTTTTTGCATATTTAAATAGAAAATATTCAGCTAGAGACATTGAAGATGCTTGTAAATATGATCTTCGATTTAGATGGCTTTTAAATAATGGAAAAGCGCCAACTTATGTAACTATCAATAGATTTAGAAATTTAATTTATCCTTTTATGAATGATATCTTAACTCAATTAGTAGAATTATTGATTGAACAAGGTGAAGTTGATTTGAAAAGTATATACATTGATGGTACAAAAATAGAAGCAAATACTAATAAATACACATTTGTTTGGAAAAAATCTATTCTAAAATACCAAGAAAGGCTTTTGGATAAGATCAGTAAATACTTTGATCTTGAAGAAGTTTTATCTAGTGAAGATTGTAGAAAGATTGTTATGGCCCAATTTAACAGCATAAGAAATATTTGTAAATCACAAAATATAGCCTTTGTTTATGGTCAAGGTAAAAGAAAATCTGATGAACAAAGGAAGTATGAACTTTTTAGTGAATGGATTGATAAGCTAGAAAAATATGAAAATCATTTGGAAATAATGAGTGAAAGAAATAGTTATTCTAAAACGGATAATGATGCTACTTTTATGAGATTAAAAGATGATCATATGAGAAATGGTCAATTAAAGCCCGCTTACAATATTCAATGCGCTACAAATGGTGACTATGTTGTAGGCATACAAGGTTTCAGTAACCCAGCAGACATGAGAACTCTACCAGTCTTTATGGATAATATATTGACAAGGTATGATATAAAAATTGATAGGATTGTAGCAGATTCAGGTTATGAAAGTGAGGAAAACTATCTTTACTTAAAAGAAAATCAAATAGAAGCTTTCATAAAACCTTCAAATTATGAAATCAAAAAGAAGAGCAAAAATAAAAAAGATATTTCACGAAAAGAAAATATGACTTACCATAAATCTCACGATTACTACCTTTGCTACAATGATAAAAAGCTTGAATTTGAAAAAATTGTATGTAGAACAAATAAATATGGATTTAAAAGTGAATCAAAAGTTTACCTATGTAAAGATTGCTTAAATTGTTCATCTTCTAATGATTGTATTAAATACAAAAATAACTCTGGTTTAAAAAGAATATATATTTCAGAGAGATTTGAAAATTTAAGAAAGAAATCTGAAGAAAATATAACTACAAAGGAAGGAATTATTGAAAGAATGAATCGTTCAATCCAAGCCGAAGGCATATTTTCGTATATAAAAACTGGAATGAATTATTCGAGATTTAGGCATAAATCTATGGATAAGATTGTTGCAGAGATGAAGCTTTTATCTATTGCAATAAATATAAAGAAATTAAGTAATAAAATAAGATCTAATAAGTTAGGCTTTATAAAATATAAAGAAGCGATATAGCCTTAATAACATAATCATTTAAATAAAACTTAAAAAATTTTAAGTTTTATTTAGTATGTCTAAAATTCTCTTAATAAAAAAATATATATATTTATTAAGAGTGATGAAGCATGCTTATTCACTAGAACATAAAAAAAGAGGCATTTCATAACTAATTTAATAGTTATGAAACAGCCCCTTATAAAATTAATTCTTCAAAGCTATAAGGCTTCTGAAATAAATAATAAATTAGCCCTTTATCCATAAATCTAGCTTTTCTAAGAATAACTGTAGATAACTTCTAGAGTCAGTTATAACCTTACCTTCCATTGGCATACCCATTTTAAGATAGGATTTTTTTCCATTATCATTTTTTAATACTTTGTTATCTATTATAGATTCTGCAACATAAAAACTATTTCCATTTTCTTGTGATACTCTAGCATCTATATCTAATTTATTTATTTTACTATTAATAAAACCATATTCTCTATATGGAAGTGAATGACTATATAGTTTTATACTTTGACCCTCTTTTATATTAGCTATATCAGTAGAAGGGATATATAATTGAACTAACATATTATCATCATTTGATGAATTTATTTTCAGAATATCTGATCCTGCTTGCAATATATCATTCTCATTTATTGGCATAATAAAATGTATCTGACCATCTTTTTTTGCCTTTATAGTATAATCTCCTAGTTGAAGATTGATATTTTCTAATTGAGAGTTAAAATCTTTAGCTTGTTCTTTTAATTGCTTTATCTGTGTTTGAGTTTGAATAATTTCATTATTTTTATAAGAGTTTTTATCTATACTATAATTATCTAAAGTTTTATTAGAAATTTCTATTGAGTCTTCTGCACTTCTAATATTTGTTTGTTGAGTTTTAATATTTTGATCTATTATCTTTTTAGATTCTTTTATACCAGAAATTTCAATATTATTTTGCTGTATTTTTTGTTCATTACTTACTACCTGTGATTTCAGACCTTCAATTTCGATATCTTTTTGTTCAGTGGATATTTCTTCATCTGATGAAATATTATTGATTTTATCTTTTAATTCTTTATTAGTATCTTTAATTTGATTATTATTATATATTAATGATTCTATCTGTTTTTTCTGACTAGATTTATCAGCTTCTAACGAGCTTATTTCATTTTTATATTCATTTATACTCGAATGAAAACCGTCTTTTCTCACTTTTTCTTGAGATGATGTATTATTAGATTGGCTTAATTTATTTTTAAAACTTAAATATTTATAATAGTATTCTTTTTCTTCATTTTTTGAAAATAAATTAGAATTACTATTTATACTATTTTCATATTTAGTAAGTAACTTAATATCTTCATTAATAATATTTATTCTTTCTTTAATACCTTCATGTTCAGATTTCAAATTTTTAGATTCAATTACTATTAATTCATCACCTTTTTTTACATAATCTCCTTCTTCAACATTTATTCTAATAGCTTCCCCACTCACAGTTGACTCCACAATATTAGAATCTGTTGATTGTATTATACCTTGAGCTTTTACAACTACTTCTTTTTCAGCAAAATAAGACCATAAAATTAATGTAAAAACCAAAGCAATTACTATATATATAAACCCTAAAATGAATTTTGGAGGTTTTTTTTCCAAAAGTTCTCTGCTATCAGTAAGTTCCTTTATATCTATTGTGTTGTGTTTCATATTATATCGCTCCTACTTTAACTTTTCATTTAAATAAAATAAATATTTTAATCTGTAATATTTTTAAAAGTATTATTTAATATCATCATTTTTATTCTCTTTTTTGATATATCTCTTATTCTTCAAATCATCGCTTAACTCTACTGCAAAACTAAAATTAATAGTTTCCTTATTTATAACTGGAGTAGTTATAATTAAATATAGCCCAATTATATAAAAATATAAAATATTTAACCTATTATCCATAAAAAATTTATAAATAAGTATAAAAGTTATTATATATAATCCAACTGATAACGCACCTAATATTTGATAGGATTTATTTAGAAAAAAACTTTTATTTCCTTTTATATGCTCAGTTATAATTTTATTCATCAATATTCTACAATGCATATAAAAAGCTATTGATAGAATCAAATCATAATATCTAAATAAATTATTATTGTAAAAAATTAATGTAAATAAGAGAAATACTAACAACAATATTTTCTCATGTTTTTTAAAATAAGCTTTATGAGAATTTATATATCTTATTTTATTAATACTAAATACAGAGATAAAATTAAAACTTATAATAGTTAGTATTATGAATTTAAGTAAATTTAAATTATTATAACTCAAATTTATAATGGAACCAAAACTTAGCACAGATAAAATGAAAATAATTATAAATACAATTTTTTTATTCATAATTATTAAATTTCCTAAGTTCGATCAAATTCTTTATTTTGATCACTGAAAATATTTCAAAAGCTAAGATAACTATATTTCCTACTATTCTAAGACCATTTGTTAATATTAGTAACTCAAATGGAATTAAACTCATAACAAACAATATTAAACCTAATTTAATATTCTTAGAAAAATAAATCATATATAAAATAAATAAGCCTACATGTATTACCATGTATACTCCTACCATAGATCTTGTAAGAATTAAATATATCACCATTAAGCCAGAACCAATAGTAAAAAATATTGTATCTTGCTTTTCTATTATCTTATCATCACTTATTGATAACCTTATTATTTTTAGAAATCTTTGCAATTGTAATAGAAATATTATTAGAGTTCCAATTATAGTATAAATATTAATTTGTGATTCTATCCCACCAGATAGTATAACGAGAAAACTCACTGAAGTAAAAATTGCAAAAATTCCATATTTAATTGTATTTCTTGCCTCCCAAATTCTATTCATATTTATCTCCTTTCTTAGAGAAATCATTGTATATAAATATACAATGATTTCTGCAAATTAATGTAAAGCTGCCACTAAAAGACTTGCCATAATCCCTACAGTTAAACCAACGGGATTTATACCTAACATGACTACACATAGAAAATAAAGAGTGTCATAACTACCAGCCATAGCATATCCCCATATCATAGCCTCAGTTAAGGTTCCACCATTAGTTGAATATAATTCTTTAGATTCTAATTCAATAAAATAATTGCTATTAATTTCCATAAATGCCTCCTATTCTTATACTCCCGGTCCATATAATGCTTCTGCTACAACTCCTGCTGGTATACCCCAAACAGCTCCACTTAATCCAGCAGAATAAATTGCAAATACTAATGGAAAGCCTACTAAACCAAAACTAGCAGCAAAAGCAGCACCTAATACACTACCTAAAGCCATTCCTGATAGAGCATATACTGATATACCACCATCAACATTCACCATTTCATCTTGAGATAATGCTTGAAACATAGTTTCATCATAAATTACACTAGTCATTTTTTTACCCCCTTTCTTTTGTTGTTTTTTTATATCAACTGAAATTCTTAAATAATGTTAATGAACAATGTATTATGTCGTATATAACTTTAAGAAATCCCAGGAGACAACATCTTTTCAGGAAATTGACTTTCCCAGAGCTCATAATACTTTCCTTTTTCTTTTAATAATTCTTCATGATTGCCTTCTTCTATTATGAAGCCTTGATCCATGACATATATTCTATCGCATGATCTGATTGTACTTAATCTATGTGCTATTATTATCATTGTCATATCTTCAAAATTATCTTTAATAAGATTTTCAATGGATTTTTCTGTTGTAGAATCTAAATTTGAAGTTGCTTCATCCATTATCAAAATATCTGGCTTTTTGATTAAAGCTCTAGCTAATGCTAGCCTTTGTCTTTGCCCCCCACTTAAGTTTGAACCATTTTCATCTAAAGTAGTATTGTATCTTAATGGCATTTCGTTTATAAAATCATGTACTGTAGTAATCTTACATATCTCAATTATTTCTTCCATCGAAGCTGTTTCATTACCTAGTCTTAAATTTTCCTCAACTGTCCCACTAAATAAAAATATGTTTTGAGGTATGTAGCCTATTCTTTGCCTTAAGATATCTCTATTAATATCTTGAATATTATAATCATCTAAAAGAATTTCACCTTTTTCTGATTTATAAAAATTTAAAATCAATTTAGCTAGGGTGGTTTTTCCAGAACCACTTTCTCCTACTAAAGCAATTCTTTCACCTTTTTTAACATCTAAATTTATATCTTTTAATACTAACTCTCTAGTTCCATATTTAAAGTCTATATTATTAAACTTTATTTCTCCTGATAACTTTGATGGTGATATTTTTTTATGTTCTTTTTCATCTTTTTCTATTTCTAAATCTAAAATTTCTGCTAATCTTTCTGCTGAAACTATTGCTGTCTGCATAGATAATTGTAAATCTATTAAATTCCTTATTGGAGTAAGAAAATATGCTAATAAAGCATTAAATGTTAATAATTGTCCTATAGTCAAATTACCATCCATTACTTGTATAGCTCCTACCCATAATATTACTAAACCTCCTACTGATTGTATAATACCTTTTAGATTTCCTTGAATGTTTTGTAACACTCCACCATGAAAAGCTGTCTTTAATAGCTTAACGAATCTCTTTTCTGTTTCTAAATCACTTTTATCTTCTGCATTAAAGCTCTTTACAGTCTCTATTCCTTGCAATGATTCTACTAAATAAGAAGTAACTTGAGAATTTTCTTCCATAATATCTTGTTGATTTTTTTTATATGATTTATTAAAAGACCAGGCAATTATTGCATATAAAAATCCTATAACGAGTGATATTCCAAATAATAATCTACTTTGAATAAATAGTACTATACCTCCAGCAAAAACCATTCCTGTATCAATCATTATTGTAAGGGTAGCTCCACTGATAGCATCTCTTATTTTTGAAGCATCCATAAACCTAGAGATTATTTCTCCTACTTTTCTAGTGCTAAAGAAATTCATAGGAAGTTGTAAAACATGTTTATAATAACCTAATATTAGTGGTATATCTAGCCTTTGTGATAAATACAGTAAAAGATGTGAGCGAAAAGTATTCAATATTGTTTGAAATATATATAATAAGAGGAATGCTATTGAAATTACATTTAATGTACCTCTTAAATTATTAGGTAAAATATCATCCATTAAAAATTTAAAATAAAACGAAGCTACTATCCCAAGTATTGTATATATTAATGATGCTAGAAATACATTTAGCAATAATTTCTTTTGTGGTTTTAATAGTTCAAAAAATCTTCTTAATACCCCTTGATTTTTATCTCCTTTTTCAAAGCTTTTTGTAGGCACTAAGATAATTAATACACCAGACCACATCTTATTAAATTCTTCTTCAGTTAAAATCTCTATACCCTTTGCAGGATCTGCTACTGTGATTTGCTTTTTCTTTTCATCTATTTTGTGTATTACTATATAATGTAATAGTTTGTTATCAATTACAACATGAGCTATTGCCGGTAGTGGAAATTCCGTATATAGTGATTCTGGAGTTCCTCTTACAGCTTTTGCAGTAAACCCTAAATTCTCAGCTGCTTTTACCATACCATAAGCATTAGTTCCCATCATATCAGTGCCTGCTATTTCCCTAATTTTTGATATAGGTATATTTAAACCATATGTTTTTGAAACAGTAGCAAGGCATGCTGCTCCACAATCTTGAATATCATGTTGTTTTATACTAATATATTTTTTCTTAAACATTCTATACCCCACTACCTAATTATTCTATTTCAAAAAACATTTCTATATTAAACTCTTTATTATTTCCATTAGTAAAATTATTTGGATCATTAAATATATTATATGGTGGACTAATCAAATTATATTTCTTTTTTTCAATTTCTTTTTGTATTCTTTGATGAAACATTTGAATACCATGAGGATTACCTTTATATTCTGCAAATAATATTTTGTCAAAATTCTTATTAGAAACTTTATAGTTATCTACTGGCTCAAATCTTATATCATCTGTACCTCTATCAAAAATTGCTAATATCTCCGCTTTCATTATTTGATCAAAACCAATTAACTTTATACTGTTAATAACAGTAAATATCTTATATTCATTAATTATGTTTTGTTTTTTTAATGTTTCATTAAATGAATTAATTTCATCTATTAAATTTTTACCTCTTATATCTTTTTTTGTGGATATACATTTAAATTTCACATTTTCTTTTTCTTCAATATTTATCACATTATCATCCCTTAAAACTCATTTTATAAACTTGTCCTATTTGCTTTGATTAAAGGTAATTGAAAGAGACCTTGGTATATCCTTTGCTGCATAATTCACTTGTGGTGCTAATGTAATTAAAGTTAAAGCCAATATCAAAATTGGTATCACTTTCTTAAATATTCTCATCATATAATCCCCCTTAATTGTTTGTTAATTAGCTCGTTGCAGAACTCTACAACTCGCATAAATACTATGTTTCTTTATATAGAA
>NZ_JBQCYD010000068.1:0-7949 GCF_052088025.1 Senegalia sp. (in: firmicutes)
AAACCGGTAGGTTTAAAAGAAAGAAGAGATTTGGTAAGTCTATAGGAAGTAAGGCACCGAGTAAGTTTTTTAATATATTAGAAAGAAAATTAAACTATATTGGAAAAGAAATAAAATATATTGATACATGGAAGTTTAAAGCAAGTCAATATAATCATTATACCGGTGAATATAAAAAGGTATCATTATCTGCTAGATGGAAAGTTATAAATGATATAAGGGTACAAAGAGACTTATATAGTGCATTTTTAATAATGAATAGTAAAGATAATTTAAAAGAAACAGATAGAGATAGATGTAATAAGAATTTTGAAAAATTTTTAAAACTTCATGCTAAAGAAATTAAAAGATTAAAAGAGACAAATAATATAAAATTATTTTCAAGCTTTGGAATAGATTTATAAAATAAAAAGTTTAATATATAGGTTGAGCTACCAGCCTTAAATTATCATTAATATTTGGGTATAAATATAGATAATAAAGTTTAAATGAAAATAAGTTAGTTCTATTAATCAGATATTATTTTTTAATAGAGAAGCTTTTAGTAATTTAGAACCTGCCAACTTTAGGTGTGCAGAGTAGTCAGATTTGCAGCTATCACCATTTCACCAAAACTATTAGTCAATGACTGTACTATAATCATTGCAAGAGAGAATATAGCTTGAGTTAACCCTGATGGTAATCCAAGTTTAATTAATTTATAAGAGTATTCTTTGTTTAGATTTAGCATTTTAAAATTCAAATCAAAACTAATTTTATTTTTAATTAATTTTCTAACAGTGAGAATTGCTGAAAAACTTTGTGCAATAATAGTAGCTAGAGCTACTCCAGGAACACCCATATTAAATTGAGCTACAAATATAATATCAAGGATTACATTAAGAGCAGTAGATATTAGTAAAAATATAAGAGCTGAAATTGAATCTCCAAGTCCTCTTAAAACTCCAGACAATATATTAAAATAAGCAAAGCCAGCTATACCTATGAAGAAAATATTCAAATAATCAGTAGACCAATTTATGATAGATTCTGGCGTATTAAGAAGTGAAAGTAAGGGTCTAGAAAGAAGAGGACCTATAATCATTATAATTATTGAAGCTATAGCTGTTAAAGATATACAAATACCTATTGTACGAGATAGTTCTTCTCTATCCTTAGCTCCAAAATACTGGGCCACCATTATACTAGCTCCTACAGAGATTCCTACAAATAAAACTAGTAAAAGATTTAATATAGGGGAAGCACTGCCAACTGCAGCAAGTGCATTATCTCCAATATATCTTCCTACAATAATTGAATCAGCAGTATTATATAATTGTTGTGCAATATTTCCTATCAACATAGGTACTGCAAATTCTACAATTCGTTTCCAAGGAGTACCTTCTGTAAGATCTTTTGGGGCAAATTTTTCTTTTAAACTTTGCATATTCTTCCTCCAAATTTAAAATATACATAATGAAATTATGTTATTAATTATATTAAAATAATAGTTATAAAATACAATAATTTTACTTTTTTATTTTGATACTCTAAAGATATTATATCAGAAATATATATATGGTTCATTATTATAAATTTAAATTTATTTTTCAATTATAATTATCATTACTTTATCATATTTTAATATATACTTACTCCTATATAAAAATTAATAATTAAAATACGAGTATTTGTGGGATTAAGCTTATAATCTAGGGTATAAATAATCAAAGGAGGTTTTATGCGATGAATAAAAGATTTGAAGACAAAGTAGTATTAATTACAGGTGGTTCTGGAGATATTGGAACAACTACAGCTAAAATGTTTTTAGAAGAAGGTGCTAAGGTGGCTATCGTGGGAACTAGTGATGAAAAACTAGCAAAAGCCAAAGAAAGTTTAGGTGATGTATTAACTATTAAAGCAAATGTAGTTAATGAAGATGAAGTTAAAAACTATGTTGATAAAACAGTAGAAGAATATGGTAAAATCGATGTATTTTTTAACAATGCTGGAATCGAAGGCAAAATGATACCTATAGAAGCATTAGAAATGGATGATTTCAAAAAAGTTTTAGATGTTAACGTAGTAGGTGCTTTTTTAGGACTCAAATATGTAATACCTATAATGAAAAAACAAAAGTCTGGTAGTATTATAAATACATCATCAGTTGCAGGCTTGGGTGGAACAGCTGCAATGTCACCTTATGTAACTTCAAAACATGCTGTGATTGGACTTACAAAAACTGCAGCATTAGAAGTTGCAGGCGATAATATCAGGGTAAATTGTATTAATCCTTCTCCTATTGAAGGAAGAATGATGGATTCTATAGAATCAGGATTTAACTCTGATGATCCTGACTCAATGGAGCAAGAATTTATTAAAACAATACCGCTAGGAAGATATGGAAAAGTTGAAGAAGTTGCTAAATTAGTGATGTTTTTAGCTTCAGATGATTCAGAATTTATAACAGGCTCTATCCATCGAATTGATGGAGGAATGTTAGCTTAAAGTTAAATATTAGCTATAAATCTTAATGCTAGATTACTTTCTATTAATAATATTACTAGGAAGTAATCTTTCTTATTTTTTGTTATAATAAAATATACTTAAAATAATTATATTGAAAGTAGTGATAAAATTGAAAAAGAATATAAATTGTTTACTTTGTAATTCAAGTACAAAATTATTTCATGAAAATAAAGGTAATAAATACTATCGATGTGAAAATTGTTTTTCTATAATGTTAGATCCTTCCAATTATATAAGTAAGGAAGAAGAAAAGGCAAGATATAAGACTCATAACAATGATGTAGATGATACCGGCTATCAAAAATTTGTATCACCCATTGTAGAGGGTGTGAAACATAATTATAATACAAATCATATAGGATTGGATTATGGGGCGGGTACTGGTCCTGTAATAACAAGTCTTTTAGAAAAAGAATCTTATCAAGTGAAATTATATGATCCTTATTTCCATAATGAACCTAAAAATCTTCAAAAAAAATATGATTATATTATTTGCTCAGAAGTAATAGAACATTTTTATAATCCATATAATGAATTTAAAGCTTTAAAGGATATGTTAAATATAGGAGGAAGTATTTTTTGTATGACAAGTCTATATGATGAAGATATAGATTTTAAAAATTGGTATTATAAAAATGATGAAACGCATGTGTTTTTTTATCATAAGAAAGCTTTAGAATGGATAAAGAATGAATTTAATTTTTCTGATTTAGCTATAGATGAAAAATTAATAAAGCTTACAAAATGAAAATTGATTTAAATCATTTTTAAATTTTTCAAATGATGGTATGATATATATAAGATCAAACGATAATAAAAAAGGGAGAGGATATATATGATGAAAAAATTTAAAGAAGTAAAGGAAAGAAATATAGAAACATTAGAACAATATGTTCCGGTTGTAGAAAGAGTACATGGAAAAGAGCATCCAGAGTTTTATGATGTGCACAAGGTCTTTAATCAAATTAATATAAAAATAAAAAATTCTGATTTGGAGACACTAGAGCTAGAGGATGAGTTTAAAGAATTAAGACAAATTACAGATGATTACACAGTGCCTAGTAATACTTGTGAAACTTATGAGGCAGTATATAATATGTTATCTGAACTTGATAAGGCATATCATAAATAGAGTCTTTATAATAGGAAGGTGAAGATTATTGCAACGCTATATTTTTAAAAATAAAAATAAAATAATGCTGCTTAGTGGTATTTTGATTGCTACTGCATTTTTAAGCAAATGGACTGTATCTAATATGCTTATTTTCAAGTGGGCATTAATAATAGCATCTATTTTGGGTACAATACCTATTGCCCTTCAAGCATATCAAGCATTGAGGGTAAAGGTAGTTAGTATAGATGTATTAGTAACAATTGCTGTTGTAGGTGCATTTTTGATACAAAATTATGAAGAGTCAGCAATTGTAACATTCTTATTTCTATTTGGTGCATATTTAGAACTTCGCACACTTAATCAAACTAGATCTGCTATAAAAGAGTTAACAGAAATGGCACCAGAACGTGCAGAAAAACAAATGGAAGATGGTAAGTTTAAAGAAGTTGATGTATTTGAAGTTGATGAAGGAGATATACTACTTGTTAAAACAGGTGCAAAGGTTCCAGTAGATGGTACAGTTTTAATTGGAGAAGGACATATAAACGAAGCAAGTATCACAGGGGAATCTGTTCCTGCACAAAAAGAAAAGGATTCAAAGGTTTTTGCAGGTACAATATTAGAAAATGGAACACTTCAAATTCTTGCAGATCGTGTAGGAGAAGATACAACCTTTGGTAAAATTATTGAGTTGGTAGAAGAAGCACAAGATTCCAAATCTGAAGCAGAACGTTTCATAGATCGTTTCTCAAAATACTACACTCCAGCTGTATTAGTATTAGCATTTATTGTGTGGTTATTTTCAAGAGACATAGAACTAGCTATTACTATTCTGGTATTAGGTTGTCCTGGTGCCTTAGTAATTGGAGTACCAGTATCCAATGTTGCAGGAATTGGAAATGGTGCAAGGCAAGGGATACTATTAAAGGGTAGTGAAGTTATACATGACTTTAGTAGATCATATACAATGATATTTGATAAGACAGGTACACTTACTGCAGGAAATCCAACTGTATCAGAAACAAAATATTATTCAGATGATAGTAAAAAAGCTCTTTCCTATCTTGCAAGTGTAGAAAATGAATCAGACCATCCCCTTGCAAAAGCAGTTTTAGAGGAAATTGGTGAAATAAAATTATCAACAGTTGAAAATACAGAAGTAGTTAAAGGTGGAGGAATTATAGCCAATATAGATGGTCACAGAGTAGCTGTAGGTAATGTAGCTTTAATGGAAAGAGAAAATGTAATATTTAATGAACAAGCAAAAACTGATATAAAAGATTTTGAAAAAAGAGGCAACTCATTGGTACTAACATCAATTGATGGTAAGATTAGTATTTTGATGGGGGTTCGAGATCAAATTCGTAAAGGTGCTAAGGAAGATCTTGAAAAACTAAGAAAATTAGGTATGAAAAATTTAATTATGCTATCAGGTGATAATCAAGGTACTGTTGATCTAGTTAGCAAGGAACTTGGATTAAGTGCAGCATATGGAAATATGTTACCTGAAGATAAGGCTGAATATGTAAGGAAACTAAAGGATGAAGGCAAGATAGTAGCTTTTGTTGGAGATGGTATAAATGATAGTCCTTCACTAGCATTAGCAGATATAGGTATTGCTATGGGAAATGGTACAGATGTAGCTATTGAAACTTCAGATATTGTACTCATGAATTCAGATATTAGTCGTTTGCCCCATGCAGTTGGACTTACAAAAGCTACAGCTAGAAATATGATTCAAAATATTATTATTGCAGTAGGCGTTGTATTACTATTACTATCAGCAGTATTTTTTAGTAATTGGATGAATATGTCTATAGGCATGCTCGTACATGAAGGTAGTATACTAGTTGTTATATTGAATGGTATAAGGCTATTAGGGTATAAATTAAAATAATGAAGGGAGATAATAATTATGAAAAAAGCAACAATCCAATTAGAACCTTTAACATGTCCATCTTGTATTCAAAAAATTGAAGCTGCAGTTGCAGGTGTAGATGGGGTAGATAAAGATTCAATAAAAGTGTCATTTAACTCTAGCAAAGCTAAGTTTGATTTTGATGAAGAAAAGAATTCAATTGATAAATTTGAAGAAGCAATTGATAAAGTAGGATATGAAGTTAAAAGTGCTAGAGCAAAATAATATATAGATAATCCCTGAGTAATTTACTCAGGGATTATTTTTATGTTTTTATTTTGCTACAGAAGATGCAATATTTATAGCATCCCAAGAAAGTGAAAATGGTGGGGAATAAGCATAATCATAATATGTCAAATCCTTTGTTGTAAGTCCAGCATGAATTGCAGTAGTAAATGGATGAAGTCGCATTAAAGCATCATTTTTTCCAAAAACTCTAGCTCCAAGTATCCTATAGCTGTTCTTTTCATATATAATTCTAAAATCTATTTTATGTGAACCAGGCATATAGGATGGCTTATTTAAAACTTCAGATTCTGCAATATCATAATAATAGCCCAAGTCTTTAGCTTGAGATTCAGTAAGTCCTGTCGTTCCAAATTCTAATTCTCCAATTTTAACAGAACTACTAGATAGTGATTCATAAGAAGCAAAGAGGTTATCTTTATCTCTTGATAAATTTATACCTATTTGTCTACCTATTTTGTTTGCACTAGTTCCAAGTGGAATATGTGGATTTTTTAAAAACTTATGTGGAACGGTTGCGCAATCTCCAACACTCCATACATTTTCAATATTAGTACGACCATATTTATCAATTACAATAGCACCATTTTTTATCTTTTTTAATCTTCCGTTATTAAATATTCTAGTATTTGGTCTTACTCCTATAGCTAATATTATAGCATCAACTTCATCTTGCCTATTTGAAGTAATGATTTTTTTTACAGTTTTATCTTCTGCTACTACATCCTCTAATCTTTCAGAAAAATGAATATTGACACCTAATTTTTCTATTTCATCTTTTGCAGCTATGCCAGCTTTTGTATCATATACGCCATTTAAAAGTTGGTCTCTTGAATGATAAAGACTTATATTTAAATGATCATATCTAGAAAGTTGTTCAGCTACTTCAACACCTATAAATCCACCACCTACTATAGCTATATTTTTATAATTATCTATATTTTCTTTTAAATCCTTAGCTATATAAGGTTTTGTAAGAGTATATACATTTTCAGAATTTATACCTTCAATATCTGGAATAAAAGGTGATGCCCCTGTTGCTATTACTAATTCATTATAATCAAAGACTTTTTCTTTAGCATTTTCTAAGTCTTCTACAAAAACCTTCTTTTCATCAAAATCTACTGATTTCACCTCATGTTTTTGGAGTAAATTAATACCTTTTTTTCTTGCATCTTCTATTGTCTTTGTAAACAATTCTTCATCTATATTATCAAATATATCACCGATATAATAGGGAAGACCTCAGGCTCCAAAAGATATATAATCTTCTTTTTCTAAAACAGTAATTTCTAAGTCTGGATTTTCTCTAATTGCTTTAAAAGCAACACTCATTCCTCCTGCAATTCCACCTATAATAACTACTTTCATGTAATCACCTCATATATTATTTATAACTAATTTACCCTTGAATAAGATAAGTAATCATATTGGGGTTGACCTGTAATTTAATTTAACAAATCACCTCTTTAAGTGATATAATTATAAGTGGAGGGAAGTATTTAAATACAATACATAAATCAGATATTATAAAAAATTTACATAAAGGGGAAATTAAAATGACAAGAGAATTTAAAATAGCAATGCTTGGTTTTGGAAGTGCTGGTAAGGCCTTTGCAAAATTACTGATGGATAAGCATGAGGAGATATTGGAGAAATATGAATGTGATACAAAAGTAGTTGCTATTTCTACAAATAGCAGAGGTAGTATGGTAGATGAAGCTGGTATTGATTTAGAATCAACATTATCTGATATTGAGAATTTAAATAAATTTAATGAGAAAAGAAAATGTTATTCTAAGTTAAATTCTATGGAGATAGCAAAAACAGTAAATTATGATGTGATTATGGAGTTAACTCCCCTTCAAATATTTACAGGACAACCTGCAATAGATCATATTAAAATAGCACTTAATAGAAAGAAACATGCTATAACTGCAAACAAGGGTCCAATTGCATGGGCATATGAAGAATTAAGAGAATTAGCTAAGAAACAAAATAGTTTATTTTATTATGAAACAACAGTAATGGATGGAACACCTGTATTTAATCTAGTTGAAGAAACATTAGATCTTTGCAAAGTAACACAAGTAAATGGAATATTAAATTCTACTACAAATTTCATATTAGAGGAAATAGCAGAAGGAAAAGCATATGATGATG
>NZ_JBQCYD010000069.1:0-6913 GCF_052088025.1 Senegalia sp. (in: firmicutes)
ACTAATAACAATCCACTAAAAAAACTTTTCATTTTCCTAGCCTCCTTATTTTTAAATTAAATAAAATAATTATTATGATAAGGTTAAAATAAAAAATCGGATAAAGTGTAAATGACACTCTATCCTAATCACCAAATACACTGTTTGTTTTTATATAATATATATTATTAAAACTAAATAATTTAACTTTTAACCTCCTTAGACTGCTTATAAAAACTTGTAACAAATAAATATCCGAACATTAACTGAGAAGCAATAATAAAACTGGAATCATTCTTAAAGAATATAAACATGGGATAAGTTAATATTTTATAGATTGGATTTTCAATAAATCGATACATAGCAAAGAAACTCATTGAAAAATATAAAGTTGGAACAACCATTAAAAATATTTTAGATAAATTAATCTTCCAAGAGCCTGATTTTTTAATTTCGCCGACTATATAATCTAAGCCTAATACGGTACCTACGCCTATTTTAACAATCATAGACATTACTATATAAGTAAGACCTACATCAAAAGTTTCTTTTTGATATATAGCTCTTTGTCTTAATATATAGCTATCTAAGTATAATAAACCGAAAATTAATAATATATAAAATAAATACTTCTTCCAATCTTTATTCTTCATAGAACTCATCTTCCTTTCAAATATATGAAATTATACTATTTTGCACTCTTAAGCCTTGCTATATCTGAATAATTGCTTGCTGTAACTATTTCAACAGTAGACAGGTCTTTTCTTAGTTGGTCGATAGAATCTTTTAACTCTAGATGTCTATTAGCATTTTTAGGATCTAGTTCTCCAATCATTTCTTTAATCTCTTTTTGTCCATTTTGTAATTTGACTTGTCCTTCTTTAAGTTCTCTAATCTCTGATTTTATTGGATCTAATTCTTCTTTAAGTATCGTTCTGATAGATTTCATTAATTCTTTATCCATTTTAAACAGCTACTTAATTTAATATTATACCCTAAATTCAACAAACTCTTTAAATTTATCTGCCACCAAGACTTGGACCTCTATTTTGAGATCTTTCTATTTTTTTAAAATGATCTATGTTTTCTTGAACTCCCTTGCTTATTCCTATTTTTTCATTGACCTCTGTAGCTAAGTCTTTTTCCCCGACTTGTTCTAACCAAGATTGAGTATAGCTATCTAAGGCATTTATTAAATTAATTTGCCTTTTATTTAAGCCAATAGCATAATCTTCTTTATCGTGTACCAGTAAATTTATAGCTTTCATTTGATTAGTAAGAACACTAGCCAAATTGTCAGCCTTATCTTGTAAAGGCTCTATCTTAGAGTTTTCCACCTCTAATTCTTTAATTTGTTCTTGTAGAAAGTCCACTTTTTCATTTATATTTAATTGGTCTTCATAAAGAAATTCATATTTATTTTTTATCTTTTTTACTTCTTGAAACTTAATATCAAATGCCTTATCTTTATCCTTTAATTCTCTGCCTCTTTTCTTCAATCTATCAGCTAAAAGGCTTAATTCAACCTCTTTTCCTTCAAGTTTTTTAGTATATTTTGATACAGTTTTTTCTGTAACAGAATTATATTTTGCATTATTAGCTAGTTGTTCATAGTCTTTGTTTTCAAGAAAAACCTTGTTTAAAAAAGGGATTTTACTAGGTTTGAATTTTATTGATTTATTCATATACTTATCATATTGTTTTTCTATTTGTTCAGCATAAATCTTGTATTCATCAACTGTTAAATGCTTTCTATCAGTCTTTTTATCTATGATTTCTAGCTTATAATCCTTAGCTATTTCTTTTAAATATTCCTTTTCTCTTTCCTGCCATTTCATAGTGGAGTTGTTATTTCTTCCAGTACCCTTAGAAATGCCCATATTCTGATGTGCCTTTGTCAAACTGTTCCTAGTATCCAAACCCCTCTTGTAGCCAGTAGCAACTGGTATATAATCGATATGAAGGTGTGGACTAGCTTCATCAAGGTGCATTTTCATATTAAAGACATAAAGGTTTGGATTTCTCTCCTGGAAGTCTCTAGCATATTTATCTAAAATATCTATAGCTTGTTGTTCATTTCCAGAGCCAAAACCGTGGGAATACTTATCTCCTACTTGAATAACATTTTCATAAAATAATTTTTCATTATTTCCTGATTCCTTTATTTGTTTCATATAGCTTTTTATTTTTCTATCGTTTCTAGTTTGCTTTTGATTGTATTTTTCAACTGCTTCACTAAAACAATTTTCATAAGCATCTTTTAAAGATTCTTCTTTATAATTTATATTATCCTTTATTCTATTTGGATCTACATTATCATGAACAAATTCCCTATTATTATGTTCTAATGCACCTGATCCTGTAACAAATGAAATTGCAGCTCCTGACATTTCATTTCCTCCTTTTTCTAAGATATCATCAGCGATAAATCCTTCTTAATCATCTTAATGTGATTATCGCCGATGTAACTACTATTGTCAATAGTAGTTACTCAATACTAGTTACGACACTTATGTGCCAAAACTAATTGAGCTCTGCGAGGCTTAAAGGCAATAAAAAAGAAACTTTAGAGACAAAGTTTTCATTCATTTTTAATAAGTCCAGGTAGTATTATTTTGAGGAGTTCACTCAAAAAATCTCCACCTGGACTTATTAAATTTCATCTGCTTTTAAAGAATTAGGCTAAGGCGAAGCAGAATATAAAGTTTCTGATTCTTCCCCTTAGCCTTAATATATTTTAGCAGATGAAATCACTCTTTTATAATTTTCTAAGCCATTAAAGATTTAAGGCTTAGCTCTTAAAAATATAAATTTCATACTACATCAAATACCTTGTTTATCTTATACTCTGCCCTTAAGATTTCAAACTCCCTAATTTGCCCTGAAAGTAGTTTGAACTCCTGGTATCACTTTATATTTTTTAAAATCTAAAGAATATGCACTTCCTGATAAGTATGCAACACCACCATTATTTTTATTCATTGTTACAGCCCCACTAACTGTAGAACCTAAAGCTCCTAAACCACCTATCACTGCATCCCTACTAAATCCTGAATAGTATCTAAGTTTTACAAGTCCTTCGAAATTATATGGCCATGCCGTTGCAGGTCTAACAGACCAATATACAATTCTTCCAGAATCTCCTGCATAAATACTAGAATATCCCCCTGGTCCTGTGGCAGAAGAAAATGGAGTGATTCTAGGTTCAGTATTGCTTACAATACTATCTGGATGATTTAAAATAAAATCTGAAATTTCTTTGTCATTACCTAGATCCCAAACGGTGATTTCATCATCTTCATAAGTAACTGTACCTATTTCTTTTAGCTTCTCTAATTCACTTTCAAAGGCTTCGTCTGCCTTATCAACTGCTAAAGCAGGAATAGATATAACTAAAAGAGATAAAACAATAAAAAAAACTGAAAAAAATCTTTTCATACTTAACACCCCTTTTATATCTTTTGTTTCTATTGTACAATATATCATAAAAGGACATGGAGTGATAGTAATGGAACAAACTTATAATAATTATTACGAAGATTTTTTGAAAGGATTTTGTAGAATTAATGATATTTATTTAGATTTAAAATTTGAAAAGATAGAGGGAATGATTGCTATTAATATTAAAAACACCCTTAAAAATGGTGTTAGCCTAGATTGTCTAAGAGTAATCGATTTTATTTATCGAACAGTTATACCTTTCAATATCCAATATACTCAGACTTTACATTTGTATCCTGGCGGAAAAGAATTAGAAAAAGTTACTATATTGTTTACTGAAGATGATTATAAGTTAATAAATAAAAACCTTGAAAGTCCAATAAGAAGTTAAACAACCCTAGTTTAGAAATTTCTAAACTAGGGTTGTTTAAAATTAAAAGTTATCAATTCGATCTCCTAAATTTAATCTAGTAGATTTTTCTTTTAACTTTAATGAATAATGTACTAAATCATCATAAAATCGGATTGTAATATTTCCATCAGCTTTATCAAAATTAATTCTTGAAAACCAACCAGTTATATACTCAAATTTTCTTACTTTTATTGGTTTAAACAAAGAGCAAACAAGAATAGAATTTTACAATCCAAGACTTTCGATTAACTCTTCAAAACTATTATAATATCCCCCACCATTCCAAAACACCATTTTATCATCTTGATCATAGCCATTTGCTTTAATAAATTGCTTGTTTTCCTCGTTAAATAAAATCAAATAATCCTTTTGAATATCTAAAATCAAAACTTCTCCAGCACCAGTATTTACTCTTTTACCTACTTTCATCTTAAAACACTCCTTTAATAAATTATATTCTAAAAAACAAGGCTTTTAAATGCTTTCTAAGAGCTTTAAATTATTTATAAATACAATAGGTATATTGATAAATAGCCACTTACAAGCCTTTATTTACCTTTCGATATAATAATCTAAACTTATCTGACCTATAGCTGAAGCATAATCATTTTCCAAAGCCTTTAAAAGATATGAATAAGAATTTCTTGCTTTGTTTTTTATGTGATTATAATTAAGTCTTACATATTCAAATAAATCTATATCCTCATTGCCAGCTTTTTCAACTGATTTTTCATATAAATTCATAATTTGAGTTGAGCTAAAGTTCTCATTTTTCAAACCCATTTTAGTTTTCATTTTTCTAATATCATAAAATTCATTTAAAAAATCAATGTAAACTTTTTTGTCCTGATCCTTTGCTTCTATGGTAAATAGAATACTTGTTATTCTTCTACCTGTTTTTATTTTTTCATAATCTATATTTAGGTCTGTATATTCGTTGATTTCATCTTTAGCAACTTTTAAAACCCTTCTTTCTAAGTCATAAAACCTTGAATACATACTTTCTTCCATTCCTAAACATTCTTTAAATTTATCCAACTTAAATTCCCTTTTCCCAATAGTTTCATACTGTTTTAAAAGTTCATAAATCCTTATTGAGTAAGTACTTTTCATTGAAAGAATATTTTTTAGCTCATATCTTGTAAATCGTTCCTTTAATTTTAATAAATATGGAACTAAATCTTCATCAAATCTTATAGTTATATTTCCATCTCCTTTGTCAAAATTAACTCCTGAAAACCAACCAGTAATATACTCAGATTTTTCTGTATCTATTATTATTTCTTTTCTCCTAAGATTTCTAGCGATATTTCTTACTTGTTCATAGTTTCTATCTGTGATGTTTAAAATCTCAATAAATTCACTTATATTTAAGCTTATAGAATTAAATTTTTCATCGTTTCTATCTAGCTTTGAAACAGCACACAATACCATTTTCTGCTCGTTTAAATTTAAATTATAATTTGCAGATATCAAATCATTGGATTTTACAACTAACTTATTTGTCATTTAAATCCCTCTTTTTATTTTTAATCCTAACTTAATCTTGTTGTGTTGTCAACGATTACTTCTTGTCGTTGTCGTTCTATTTCAGTTTTTTGTCGTCTCTATTTCAGTTTTTTGTCGTCTCTATTTCAGTTTTTTGTCGTCTTATCGACTCTGAACTCCTTGCAAACAGTGATGTCTAGGCCTCGTAAAAGTAGTTAAAAGTAGTTAAAGAGTTATTACTATATCTTTCTATCTCTCTAATAAAAAGTTATCCACAGAAATTTAAAAACAAAAATCAAAAGATAAAGCCAATAATAAGATGAAACTTTAAAATCGAATTTAAGGACTTTTGATGTACAAGCAGTACAAATATACGAATTAAGCATATAAAGACCTCCTAGAGCTAGCTATGGACTTTATAACTATATCTAGGAGGTCGAACAATGCTATTAAATTTATTTTACAAATTTGATTTAAGTATTTTCTTTAAAACTCCTAAACTTTCTTTTAATATCATCAATAAAGAAAATAAAAGCACCAAAAAATCACACCGTTATTTCGCCTTCCTATAGTTTGTAATACATTTAAATAAGGATGAGCAACCAAAAAAAACACAAAAAGCCTAAAAACGCATTTTAAAAGGAGCAAATCTTTTATATTTTTCATAATATTTAAATAATATATTCATATATAAATGAAATCTATGGTTTGATTTTTCTGAAAATTCATTATATGCTTCATATGATAGTGTTTTAGGTATTTTAAAAATAAAAATGAGTTTAAAGGCATAAAAAATTATAAAGCTTTTGTTTTTAAGGAAGATGTATTTAAAATTAACAATGAAATAAAGCCTCTTGCTAGTTCTTCTGAAGAAGATAGTGATGATACCTACAGTGTATACTATTTAATTAAATTTGATTATGATAAAATTAGTTACCCAAAGTCAGGTATTCGACCTAATACTTCAGAAGTTAAAATAATTAGTACTAATTCAGGCGTTGTAGTAGGAAATGCTAAAATTGTACAAAAAGTATGGGGAACAGTTTATGATACTGACACAGGCAGTAGCCATGCAAGTGATTTTTATTCTAGGGATATTAATATTTCAAATCCAAGCACAGGAACTTCTTATATTAGAAGCTTTACTTCTCCTAGAAATTATTATTATGATACAATTGCAAATGGGCAGTGTGGCTTCGGAATTATATTGACTTTGCATAGATCAGATCCTAATAGATATTGGAATTATTCTACAGGATTTCTTGGGAATGATGGTGGAATAGGTTTTTAAATTTACACAAGATAAAATAAAGAACGATATAATAATTGGAATCCCAAATAAAATAAATTTAGATGAAATTTCTAATCTTTTAAATCTTTCCTCTTTTTTTTCAGTAGATGTCCTTCTATATATATTTTTGCTTAAAAGTCCTGATAAAATAGCACCAATGGCAATACTGCTGTATCCAATCATTTGAGTACTTAAGGTGAAAAAGGTTTTATTTTTAATTATAAATGATATTATTATAATTAAAAATACTAATAACAATCCACTAAAAAAACTTTTCATTTTCCTAGCCTCCTTATTTTTAA
>NZ_JBQCYD010000070.1:0-6821 GCF_052088025.1 Senegalia sp. (in: firmicutes)
TAAAGATTTTATTGAATTTTCGATAAATCAAAGTTTAAGTTTTGTAGAATATTTAAATATCCTTGTTGCTGAAAGTAAAGCAGTAAGTAATAATGAAATAGCTGTAGTAGTAATTAATCATATTAGACGTGAATCAGAATATTTAATTGGAATTATTAAAGCAGCTTTAAAATACTTTTAACTATAATCTTATGATCTGAAATTCCTCCACTTACTTTTTTAATTGAAGTGGAGGTTTTCCTTTATATAATTTAAATACTATATATTTTCAACAAATTGAATCTTTAATCCATTTGGATCGCGTACAAAGAAGAATTTTACATGTGGATTTGGTTGAATAGGTCCTGCTTCAATAGTTATTTGATTATCTTTAATTTTCTCAATCATCTCATCTAATGATTTAATTTCAAATCCCCATGAAATATCATTTCCTAGATTAACTTGCTTTTGATCATCATTACATATTAATTCAATCTTTGTTTCTCCATCACCTAAAAATGCAATTTCAGTATTAGCTCCTGCATTAAATCTTCTATCTACCTTTAATCCAACTATTTCTTCATAAAATTTTAATGATTCTTCCATATTATTAACATTTAATGTACTCCAGCAAAATTTCACAATAACCCTCCCTATATTTTTTCATAAAAGTCTTCTTATTTAACCATTTTAGATAAGATTTTAAACTCATCAGTGGCAGATTTTTTCAATAAGTCAAATACTATAGTCTCTGTATTTGTAATCACAGCTCCCATATCTCTCATTAAATCAAGTCCATTTAAATAATTTTCTTTTGTTCTAGATGTAACTCCATCACGTGCTATATATACATTATAATCATCTTCTAACAAATTCCTAGCTGTTTGAAATACACATACATGGGTTTCCATCCCAACCATTATAATTTTCTTTCTACCTAATTTATCTAAATGATTCTTAAATTCATCAGTACATGCAGAAAATTGTAGTTTTTCTATCTTTGTATCTTCATTTAATTCTTTTTCCAATTCCTCTACCGTTGTACCTAAACCTTTAGGATATTGTTCAGTTACAATTATAGGGATATTCATTTCCTTTGCTGCTGCTATAAGAATTTGGGTGTTTTTAACTACCATATCTTTATAATCCATTACAGGTGCTAATTTCTCCTGAATATCTATTATAACTAATACCGATTCTTCTCTTTCTAATGTGAACTTATCCATATATACATTCTCCTTAAAATTTATTTTTTCTTCATCAGTAATATATATATCCTATTACTCAGCTAACTAATCTATTAATTACTTAAAAAATCTTTTAATACACATTTTAAATTAGGTTCTCCTATTTCTTGTAAACTATATCCAACTCTTACTATTTCTTTATCTGTCTCTATAATTCTTTTAATATCTATTGGTGTTCCAGATACTATTAAATCACAATCAATATTATTTATCATTTCCTCCAACTCATTTATTTGTTTATCACCATACCCCATTGCTGGTAATATAAGTTCTAGATGATTATATTTTTCATATGTTTCTTTTATGCTACCTATTGCATAAGTCTTTGCATCCACTATTTCTTTAGCACAATATTTTTTAGCTGCAACCACTCCTGCACCATATTTCATTCCACCATGAGTAAGTGTAGGTCCATCTTCTATTACCAAAACTTTTTTTTCTTTTATCTTATCACCTTGTTCAACTTTTATTGGTGATGCGGCTTCTATTATCTTTGCATCTTTATTATATTGTGTTATAACTTCTCTTACAAGTTCTATATCTTTCTTATTTGCAGAATCTATTTTGTTTATAACTATTACATCTGCCATTTTTAAATTTGTCTCACCAGGATGATAAGTAATTTCTTGACCTGCCCTTAGTGGATCTACTAATACTATATTTAAATCGGACTCATAAAATGGAAAGTCATTATTCCCTCCATCCCATAATATTACATCAGCTTCTTTTTCTGCTTCTCTTAATATTACTTCATAATCAACTCCAGAATAAACTATTATACCATTATCTATATGTGGTTCATATTCTTCCCTTTCTTCTATAGTACATTTATGCTTATCTAAATCCTCATATGTGGCAAATCTTTGACAAATTTGTTCCTTTAAATCTCCATAAGGCATGGGATGACGAATGGCAACTACCTTTTTACCCATACTTGTAAGAATCTCTGATACTTTTCTTGTTGTTTGACTTTTCCCTACTCCAGTTCTTACTGCACATACTGATATGAGGGGCTTTGTAGATTTTATACTTGTATTTTCTGGCCCTATTAACCTAAAATCTGGCCCTTTACTTAGTACTGTAGATGCTTTGTGCATTACATCTAAATGTGAAATA
Organism: Senegalia sp. (in: firmicutes); assembly: GCF_052088025.1. Lineage (NCBI taxonomy): Bacteria > Bacillati > Bacillota > Clostridia > Eubacteriales > Clostridiaceae > Senegalia > Senegalia sp. (in: firmicutes). The sequence goes on from NZ_JBQCYD010000070.1 coordinate 2,343, forward strand.
TCACTATATGCAAATATTCCTTGTTTAACTTGCTTTTCTTTTATTAAGTTTTCTAAATCCTTTTCAGGATAAATAGAAATTCCATCAGGATAAAGATCTCCTGCTAATTCTTTTGGATATTTTCTACCATATATATCTGGTATTTGAGTTGCAGTAAATCCAACTACATTATACAGTTCATTATCTCTAAAATAAGTATTAAATACATGAAAATCTCTACCTGCTGCTCCCATTATAATTACATTGATTTTTGTCATAAAACCCCTCCTAATAAATAAAAAAACCCTTCAGTCTCTATGAAAGAGACGAAAGGATTTTCGCGGTACCACTCTAATTGAAATAGATTAACTATTTCCACTCTAATTTTTAACGACTTTTTAGCCGATAATCTTCATGGGCTCTTTTCAATATAGTTCCATTTGTTAGACTCACACTCTACTCTAACTCGCTTTAAACTTTCCTATATTTAATCTTCCAATCATAAGATTTTTTATATTTTCTTGTATTAATTTTAAATTATACATGAAGTTATTAATAAATGCAATAACTTTTTTAATTTTTCGTAATAATTTTATTGGTGTTATTATCTTATAATCTCTTATCTTATGATACAATATTTAATAGATAAAAATAATATATAGATAGGGGATTTTTATGAATATCTTTTTTCACATTTTAACAAATAATATTACTCCAATATTTTTTCTGATATTAATAGGTTTTGTATTAAATAAAATTTTTGATTTAGATATGTTTACCTTAAGTAAACTGAACTTTTATGTATTTGTTCCTTCTTTTCTTTTAGTGAATATTTATAATGCAGATTTGGATATTAAATTCTTAAAGGTTTTTGTCTTTGGTATATTATTAGTTGCTTTTAATTATATATTAGGCATATTAATTTCTTTGTTATTAGGCTATAGTAATTCTTTGAAAAATGCTTTTATTAACTCTATTACTTTTATAAATGCCGGTAATATTGGAATACCCCTAATAACTTTAATTTTTATCAACTCACCTTATGTTGATATGGCAATTGCAACCCACATAATAATATATCTGACTCAAAATATCTTTACAAATACAATTGGATTTTATAATGCTAGTAGGGGAAATAATGATTGGAGAAGGTCTATTATAGCTGTTTTTAAAATACCAGTTATTTATATAATTCCAATAGCATTTTCACTAAAGTATATTCCATATGACTTTAGTGAAAATCCGCTTTGGACTGGTATTGTGTATGCTAAATCTGGAATGATATCTTTTGCTTTAATAGTCCTTGGAATTCAATTATCAAAAACCAGAATATCCTTTAAAAATTACTCAGTCTATCTTTCTAATATCATTAGACTTATAGGTGGTCCTATTATAGCTTTTATATTAATTAAATTTTTAAATATAAATAATATTATGGCTCAAACTCTTATGGTATCATCTAGTTTACCCACAGCAATTAACACAGCTTTAATAGCTGTAGAACATAATAACGAAGCAGAGTTTGCATCACAAGCAGTCATGACATCAACTATACTTAGTGGGATAACACTATCTATTATAGTTTCTATATCAAGAATGTTGTTTCCAATATAAAAGCAAGTCTTCTATCGTGAATATTTAAACTCTCTTAAAAGATTTTTTTGATCATTTGTTAGCTTCATTGGTTTATCATCTAACACACAAATAGTTCCAAAGAATTCTCCATCAGGTCATTTTATAGGAAGGCATGACAAAGATAATCATTACCTATATCATTATAATAAACTAAAATTCAATTTTTTCTAGATATAGCCCACATGCATCTGCTAAAATATTTATTTGATTTCTTTCTTTAGAATTTATTGTTCTTGATATATCTTTTGCTTTCATTTGTCTTAATCCAACCTCTATTAATGCTCCGACGATTTTTCTAACCATATTGTAAAGAAATCCGTTACCTTTAATTCTAATTTCTATAAAGCCTTCTTTTTCTTCTATATCTATAGAATATATTTCACGTACCATAGATTTTTTCTTGGATTTAGCATTTGAAAATGCAGTGAAATCATGTTCACCTATAAAAAAGTTAGATGCTTCTTTCATTTTTCTGATATCAAGTCTTTGTTGAACATGCATACTATACTTTCTTGCAAAAGGATTTGAATATTTTTTATTCCATATCTTATAGATATAAGTTTTTTCTTTAGCATTATATCTTGCATGGAAATTTTCATTAGTTATTTTAACTTGCTTGATATTAATATCATTAGGTAAATATTTGTTTAAATAATCTTGAATTTCAAATTGATCAAGCTCTTTATTTGTTTTAAAATTAGCTACTTGATTAAGTGCATGAACTCCTGCATCTGTTCTACTAGAGCCAATTATTTGAATTTCTCCTCCTATCATTTTAGATAGAACTTCTTCTATCTTTCCTTGAATTGTATTTTTATCATCACCTAACCTCTGCCACCCCTTATATCTGCTACCATCATATTCAATATTTAATTTATAATTATTCATATCTTTCTCCTTTTCTTAAAAGCTCATCATTTTAATTTCTAAAATTTACTACATACTTATTATAATATATTATTTGGTATTTAGATAGCTAATATACTACTTTACAAGTTTAGTTCCCTAAAGATTAGAATAGTTTAATTAATAACAACCTCTATAATATATTTGTCCTATTTATTATAAGCTCTTGAATATTCCTATTTTAAATCTCATATGTATATATTTTCTCCCTTTACATAAGATATTCCTTGAAATCTTTTTTAGGAGGTTGTTTATTATGGAAAAATTTCCAATTATACATACAAACTTTTGGGATGCAACTATGGCAGTGCCTATAGTTTTAGTACTTACTCAAACTATTAAAATACTTTTACCTATTAAATCTGTTTATATTCCATCAATTGCAAATTTAATAGGACTCTTTATCTCAATTTTTTTTGCACATAAAAACAACTTAAGTGCTGGTATATTTATGGGCCTGTTTTATGGAAATGCAGCGGTAGGAGTTTACTCTTCACTTAAAACATCTTGGATTGCTTATAAGAAAAAGCATAAAAAATGAATGATTTAAAAACATTACATATTTATAGCAAATAAAAAAAACAGGGTATTTTTATCCCTGTTAATTCATTGTTTCTAAAATTTAAAAATACTGTCTTTATTGAAAATTTTTCATATTTAGAGCTTTGTTAATAGTGTCTTGGATTACAGGACTACAACATTTCCCTAAAGGGTTCTTGATTTCACACTCACTATTTTTCATTGCTCCTGTAATTCTTATAATATCCTTCATGCCATTTGCATTTTCGTTTAAGACAGCATCAATGATTTGTTGTTCTGTCACCTGATTGCAATAGCATATATATTTAGGATTAGCATCCTTTTTAAACCAAATAGGAATTTTGATATAATCTTTTTTAATGACTAAACTTTTGTCAGAATTAAAATATACTACATCACAATCTGCATTTAAGCATATGTGATATTTATTATTTCCTACTTCATCTATAAGGTTATCAACAACGAAATTCTTTATAGTTATTGATTTGACTTTTTCAGTTTCCCCATCACAAACTGGACATTTGTATACTTCTTCTACTGGACCAGTAGAATTATCATCACTACCTCAACAAGACATTTTAGGTTTTTCAATTTCCATTTTTATACCTCCACTTTTCATCCTACTTGTTTGAACCAACCGCTTGTGCCATTTGCAATTTTAACAAGAGCTAGCATTACAGGTACTTCCACTAATACACCCACTACTGTGGCAAGTGTTGCTCCAGATTGTAATCCGAATAATGATATTGCTACTGCTACTGCTAATTCAAAAAAATTACTTGCACCAATCATAGCTGCAGGTGCTGCAATATTGTGCTTTAGTTTCCATGTTTTTGCCCATAAATAGGCTATAAAGAAAATCAAAAATGTTTGTATAATCAATGGTACTGCAATCAGTACAATATGAACTGGATTATTTAGAATAATTTCTCCTTGGAACGAAAATATGATAATTAAAGTTAAAAGTAATCCCACTATAGTAGTATTATCAAATTTCTTTAGAAATACATTTTCAAAATAATCTAATCCCTTATTCTTAATGATGTATTTCCTTGATAGATATCCACCAAGTAGTGGAATTACTACAAATAGTACCACTGATAAGATTAATGTATCATAAGGAACTATTACATTACTTACACCTAAAAGGAATGCAACTATTGGTGTAAATGCAAGTAACAGAATAATATCATTAACTGCAACTTGAACTAATGTATAAGCTGGGTCACCCTTTGTTAGATGACTCCAAACAAACACCATTGCTGTACAAGGTGCTGCACCTAGAAGTACTGCGCCTGCTAGATATTCATTTGCTAAATCTGGTCCTATCCAAGCTTTAAAAACAACTTTCAAGAAAAAGGTTGCTATCAAATACATTGTAAAAGGTTTAATTAACCAATTGGTCACACAAGTAACTGT
>NZ_JBQCYD010000071.1:0-6818 GCF_052088025.1 Senegalia sp. (in: firmicutes)
CTGATAGAATTACGACAGGTTCTTCTTTTTTAACTCCTAATTTTAACAGCTTATGGGCTAATTGATTAGCTTTTTTATTTAATTCATCATAGCTTATTTTTTCATCTTCATATACTACAGCTATTTTATTAGGATATTTGTTGACTGTTTCTTCAAATATATCTTTGACATTAAGGTTTTTATTATAAGTTGTTTCGGGATTATTAAAAACTTTAGTAATTTTACTTTTCTCTTCATCTGTTATAATATCCATAGAACTTACTAATGAATCTGGATTTAAAGCAAAATGAATAACTATCTTTTTTAATTGAGAAAGGAACATATTAATATCCTTTTCTGAATAAATATTAGTATTGTAAAGTATATCCAATCTCAATGTTCCAATTTGATTTACACGCAAAGTCAATGGGTAATTAGTTTGCTCTCGGGATTTTATAATTTCAAAGGTTAGACCTTCTTGTTCTGACAATACTTCTGTATTCATTAAAAAGTTCTCAAAAGCATAAACGGAATGAATGAACTCTCCTTTAAAAGTTCTTGATTGAATATTAGCCAAAGAACAATGTTGATATTCTAAACTTTGTGTACCTTGACTTTGTATCTTATTTAATAATTCTATACAACTTATATCATCATTAATTTTAACTCTTGTGGGAATGGTATTAATAAATAATCCTACTGCTTCTTCTATTCCAGGTAACGAAATATCTCTTCCTGAAACTACTTTCCCAAAAACTACATCATTAGAGCCACTATACGTTTGTAATAAAAGACCCCAAGCTGCTTCGATCATTGTGCTTAATGTTACATTATAAAATACAAACTTTTCTTTTATAAGTTTATATTCAGATTGGGAAAAAGAAAGACTAAGTTCTGAAATCATATTATTATTTAACTTTTCATCTGAAAAGGAATCAATTTTGACATCTGTCTCATATCCATCAAGAAACTCTTCCCAATATTTATATACTTGTTCTTTATCTTGTTTTTCTAACCATTTAATGTATTCATTGTAAGAAAGTCCATAACTCTTTGAATTATTTATTGAAGTGATAATGTTTTTTTTAGACTGACCATTTTTGAGAGCAAAATAATATGATAAATAATCTTGAAAAAGTATAGATAAACACCATCCATCAATAATAATATGATGGAAACTCCATACCATAATCCATTCATTATAAGATGATTTTATTATAGCCACACGAAAATTAGAGGATTTTTCAAAATCAAATCCTCTTTCTACATCTTTCTTAAGAAATTCATCTATTTTAATTTCTTGTTCTTCTGATGAAAATACTTGAAAATCAAATTCTTTAAATTCAATTTCTTTTTCTTTAAGCACTATTTGAACAGACTTTTTAAATCTATTCAAAGGAATCAGTGTTCTTAAAACATCGTGTTTTTTTGCAAGAAGCTGTATACTTTCCTTTGCTAAATCTACAGATAAATTTCCATTTATTTTTAAAGTTGTCTGTACAACATAATTCCCAGACTTTTCATCTAAGATCTGATGGTACAACATTCCTTCTTGAAGAGGGCTTAAAGAATATATTTTTTCTATATTTTTATTCAATTGATCTTTATCCATAATTTAATTAGCCACCGCCTTATCTTCTATAATAACTCCATCACATAATCGAATTAATCGATTTCCATATAAGGTCTTACTTTCATCATGAGTAACTTGAATAATTGTAATACCATATTCTTGATTAACATTTCTAAATAATTCCATAATTCGTTCACCAGATTTACTATCCAAGTTACCTATTGGTTCATCAGCAAGTATAATGCTAGGATTAGTGATAACTGCTCGAGCTATAGCCACTCGCTGCTGTTGTCCCCCTGATAAATGAGTTGGAATATCTTTACGCTTATCGCTAAGGCCTACTATTTCTAAAATTTCATCTAATTTTTGATGGTGTTTTTTTATGCGTTGACCACTCATTGCTATAGGTAAAAGTATATTTTCTTCTACTGTTAAATTATGTACTAAATTATAAAATTGAAACACAAATCCAATATCAGATCTTTGTATTTTACTTATTTCTTTATCATTTAATTTTTGAATATCTCTATCATTTATTAAAATCTTCCCTGATGTTGGAGCATCTAGCCCCCCCATTAAATATAATAATGTGCTTTTTCCACAACCAGAAGGTCCCATAATGGATAAAAATTGACCATCTTCTACGTCTAAAGTAATATCTTTTAACACTTTTATAATATTGTTTCCAGAACCAAAATTTTTACAAAGATTCTTTACTTCAATAACCTTTTTCATTTTTAATCCTCCATAATTTCTAATTTTAGTTGCTTTAAATTTAAATACTAGATTAATAATTAAATATCTAACTTACTCATATTTTATTTCTTCAATTATATTCATTTTCGAAATTTTAAATATTGGAATTATTGCTGTTAACATAAGAACAATAAAAATTGCTCCCACAATTATAAATATATTCCCCCATTGAAAATTGAATTCTAAATAAATACCTATAGAACTCAATAGCACTCCTAATAATTTGCTCATCCAAATACTTAATGCTAAACCAGATATACATCCAATTAAAAAAGAACTTATTATTTCAAAGAATATCATTATATTTAACTGAGATTTACTCATAGATACTGAATATAAAATAGCATATTCTCTTTTCCTTTGTATAAACCCTATAACCTGATTATTTACTAATCCAATAGCTGATAAAAATAGAGAAAGTATTAAAAATATCCATACTGTGGACAATATACCACTTACCTGCTGTTCTTGACTTTCAATAAATTCAGTAAAAGTCTCCACAGTAATATTTTCTCCAGATAATTCTTTATATAAAATTTTCTTCATTTGTGTTAGTTTCTTATTCGTACTTATATATATATTACTAGGTATATCTGATACATCTTTTTTAAATTGCTCCTCAGAAAATACTACTGTATTTCTAGATGTAGTAAATATAGATGAATCTATAGTTCCAACTATATTAACATTAATTTTTTCAGAATTAAATTTATCTGATTTAATTTTCAATTGATCCCCTATCGCAAACCCATTCTTTATGGCATAGAATTCATCTATCATAACTTCACCATTTTTAAGGTCTTCTATTTTTCCCTCTTTATTTTTAATACCAAGTGTTTCATTTTTAAATCCACCTAGAATAAGATTCATTTTCTTCCCATTAACCATTAAAACATCCGTATAATTATATGAAAATTGAAGGTCCTTTACTCCCTGAACTTTCTTTAACTTTAAATAATCACTTTCCTTCTTTTCCATACCATATATCTGAATATCTAATTCAAAAGCATCTTTGGCTTTTATAAATAAATTTTCAAGGGAAGAAGATGTCATGAAAATCATTAAAATCATTGAAAGTGAAATAACTACAAGTTTAATATTAGAATTAACAATTTTACTAGTTGAAATATTTCTTGCTCCTAAAGAAGGAGCTTCTCCAAATATGATTTTATTTATTTTAGTCATAAATAAAGATAAATATTTAGTAATAAAAGGTAATATTAATATCCCTCCAGCCATAGCAGATACCAAAGACACTATTGCTAAAATTATATTATATGAATTGTTTATTCTGTATAAAACATAAGAAACCCCTTCTAACGCAAAGCCCAATGTAGTAAAAACAATAGAAACCTTTTGAACAGAACTTAATTCTTCAAATATTAAATTTTTTATAGAGTAATTCCCAATCTGATAAATTACATGTATCACACTAATCAATTGAATTATTACAGCAAATATTAATGCATATATTATGTATAGATAATTAATTGGCGCCGATATTTCTCCTAATGACACATTGGATACACCTTGTACTATAGTTCCTAATATTGTTTCTCTAAAATAAAACCCACAAACAACACCAAAAACCCCTCCCAAGAGACCATATATTAAATTCTCCAAAATAAGTATTAAATTAACTTTAATTTTACTTGCTCCTAAACTTCTAAAAGTACCTACTATGGGAGTTCTTGATAGTAAAACAACCTTAGCATTAGAAGAAATAACATAATAATTCATCAATAAAGCTAATAACAAAATTATTAATAATACTTGACTAATCATATTAATATTAGAATCCATTGTTTCTTGATCGACCAAAGTTTGTACTACAAAATCATTGTTATCTTGCTCAAGTGTTTTAATACTATTCTTTATATCAGATTTATTATTAAGATTAATCATTAATACATTACTTCTATTTTTTTGTTCTGTTATATCTTCCACTTCAGAACTAGTCATAACTATAAGATTTTCATTATCTACACCAAGAAATAATCCCGTTTCTTTACCAATAGCCCCTATTTCATATTCCCTCACTCCTATTTGAGTTTGAATTGAAATTGTATCGCCTAATTTATACCCATAATTTTCAGCTAATTGGGGACTAATCAAAATCATATTATCTTTAGTATTGCTGAAATTATCTTCTTCAGAAATTTCAAATAATCCTTCCTTCAAATAACTTTTTCTATTAACTCCATATAATTTTAGAGTCAATAAATCATTATCATCTACCACTCCAAAAGTAGTTATGGCTGATAATTTATTACTAACATCAATATTATTAGTTTTAAATTTATTTTTCTCAAAAAATTCATCTTCCGTATCCTCATGAGTAACCATAAGATCATAACCATGATATGATTCTTCATATAATGTTTTATATTGATGAATAATATCATCACGAGCCACAAAGTTTAAAAATACAATAAATGTAGAAACTGTAAGTGAAAACAAGATCAAAAACCCTCTTAACTTATTTTCCCAGATGTTTCTTATAATGTACTTCATAAAAATCCCCATGTCTTTTCCCCCTCTTATAATATATTGAAAAGCATTATTAAAGCCTTATAATTATATCTTTTATTTTAACAATTTAATTTGAAATTTCCTAATACTATAATTAAAATAAAAATAATTATCAAAAAAATTCTTTTATTCTAGCAAAATTTTAGATATATTAAACAATAATATTTTATATTATTTCACTCCATATTCAATTTTCTTAGTATTAATTTTATTTCTTAATAATGTACTATTGATTATATTAGATATATTTGTAATATTTTCATTTATAAAAAAATGGTTTCCTTCTAGATTATAAATTTTAAATCCACTGGACACATGATTTTTCCAAGATAATATATTTGCTAAACTAATGTCTTCTTGATTTCCATACAAAACTGAAATATCACATTCAATTTTGTGTTCTCTTTCTTGATAATTATAATTTTCTATAATTTTAAAATCATTTCTAATTATAGGAAGAAAAATCTCCAATAGTTCTTTATTTTCAATTAATTCTTTTGGAGTTCCACCTAATTCTATTATCCTTTTTATAAAATCATAGTCCGACAAATTATATGTATTTTCTTTTTTTCTTATAATACTTGGTGCTTCATAACCTGAAAAAAATATATGTTTAGGCTTTGGAAATTTCATTTTTTCAATTTTATAGTAAAGTTCAAAAGCTAAAAGACTTCCCATACTATGACCATATATAGCATAATCAGTATTGTTTATTTTATATTTTATATTATTAAAAATATCATCTACTGCCTCTTCTATGTTTTCATAAAATCCCTTGTCCATTTTTTTACCTCTACCTTTCAATTCTATAGGATACAATTCTATAGATTGGTGTAAACAATTTTTCCATTTATAATATATGGCCTCTGAGCCTCCTGCATAAGGTAAACAAAATAACAGCATAAAAAGTAACTCTCCTTGTTTTAGATTAACTTTAGATATTCCTTTATCAAAAGTTTTTGTTCTATTAGCTTGACTCTATCAGACATTTCTTTATTTGACGAACATATTGCTGTCTTATAATTTGAATCTAATTTCAAAAATTTAAATAAATATCTATTATTCTCATATTCTTCAATTAAATCAATATTTTTATATTTATCTATATTAATTGAAAAAGATTTTAATGATATCGATAGACCTTGTCCAACACATTTAATATAACTTTCTTTTAACGTCCATATCTCATAAAATCTAGCTAATTGAGTTTCTAAATTATTTTCAATAATATAATTAAATTCATTTATAGTAAAATAGAATTTTGCAATTTCTTTATATTTAATAGATTTAATCTCTTCAATATCAATCCCAATAGGTTTGTCATCAATTCCACATACTACAAAATCTCCAGAATGAGAAATATTAAAATGAAACTTTGGATAATTTTTAAGAAAGGGTTTGCCAAATTGATTTTCATCAAAAATTATAAAATTATTTTTAATATTTACTTTTTGAATAATCAACATTCTAATTAAAATTTCTCCAATTAATGTTCTAATTTTATCTCTTTTTCTAAGAAGTTTTTGAATCCTATTTCTTTTCTCTAAATTAATTGATAGACACAAGTTATTTATTTCTTTTTTATTCATATCTTCAATTTTGATAGCATAAACATTCATAAATCTCCCCTTAGTATATTTTTTATAATTATCTAAATTAACAATTATATTTTCAGTATATACTATATTTTCTAAAAAGAATGTCATTTTTTGTTGTCGAAAAATATTTTTTTATACTTTTATATGTTCTTATAATTAATTAAGTCATATTTTGAAAAGTAATTTTAAATTATTAATCCTATCGGATAAAAGTGGAAAATACAATTTAATAAAATATATATTTTAAAACACTTAAAATAAAAAATTCTAAAAGTGAAAATATAATAACTATATTTTTAAATATCAATATAGTAGGAGGTAAATAATTGGATTGTCAACCTTTTTCAGCACACTTTTTTCTCGGACATTAATATTCCATA
>NZ_JBQCYD010000072.1:0-6816 GCF_052088025.1 Senegalia sp. (in: firmicutes)
AGGCTATTTTAAATTAAAGTTTCTACAGATGAATCAACCTTATATATTATATCCTTCCTTTCAATTATTATATCAATTTTTTTTGAAAGTTCTTTATCAGCTTTAATTATTTCATATAATTCTCTATTTGGATTCATAGCAATGGGATTTCCCACCATTTTAAACATAGATAAATCACCAGATGTATCTCCATATGCGTAACTATTAGGTAAATCAATATTGAATTTTTCTATAAATTCATCTAATGCCCTTTGCTTATTAAATGAATCCCACATTTTAACTATTTCTCCAGTAAAATTATTATTTTCATCTAATACATATTTACTACCTCTAAATTGAGTAACATCATATTTCTCAGCCATTTTCTCAACTAAAAATTCTGGACTTCCTGATATGAAAAATACTTTATGTCCTTGTTTATGATGCCAATTTATACGATCTCTAGTATATTTATATACTTTTTCCCCATTTAATCTTATAACTTGATGAGCTATAAATGCTATATGAGATTTATTTATACCTTTGAGTTCATTTACATAAATATTTGCTAGTTCTTCTAAGTAATCTTCAAAATTCCCATATCTTCTATCCCATTTTTCAAATGTATGCTTTACATGGCTATGCCAAATAGCTTCATCTATTACTTCATATTTTATAAGTTTTTTGAAATGCTCTATCATAAGAGAATTCCTATAAAGGGTCCCATCAATATCAAAAAAAGCTCCAATCATATCTTACACCTTCCTTCTATTAATTTATATTTATCAAAATAAGAGCTATAATTGTCATAAAAATTGCTATTATTTCTTTTTTCTTTAGCTTTTCCTTGAAAAACAATGTTCCTACTAATGTTATTATTACTATACTTCCTGCACTATAAATTGGAAATACTATTGAAGTTTCAATATAATTTAATGCCATTATTAAAAAGAAAGATGAAAATAAATTAGGAATTCCTACTAATATTCCTGTTAGCAAATCTATTTTTTTAATTATTTTCTTTCTTTTAATTGTAGTCATTAAACTAATTATAAATGCTATAAAAAACACAAAAAACAAGAATACTGATTTATACTCTGAAATAGCATATTTTTGAAATATCTTATTTGAAAATTCAGCAAGACCTCCAAAGAAAAACAATAATATTAAATTCATATGTATATCTTTTAAGTTTTGTTTTTCAAATGAAACATTTACTATTATTATTGAAATAAGTGATAATATTATACCTATCCATTGAATAGAAGTAGGGAATTCCTTCCAAATTATTATAGAAAAACTCATAGGAACAAGTATCCCTAATTTTCCAAATGTACCTGCAAGTCCTACATTGTTTTCACGTACACTTATCTGGTAATATACAAAAGATAAAAAGAAAAATGCCCCTGCAATTATTCCTACTACAATAGCCCAGATTAAACTAGCCATAGGGCTAAATAAATTATTACCTTCTATTATTACATCTTGAAATTCATCTAAAAAATTTCCCTCTAAGCCCATTTTAATATTTCCTTCTACTAAAGCTAATACTAAACTTACAGTAAATGCAGTAAAATAATTCATGGTAGTTACTGCATATCTGTTTAGATTATTAGTTTCACTAAATTTAAATATTATTGCTATTGAGGAACTACAAATGATTGCAAGTAATAAATATATCATCTTATACCCCCATATCCTTTTAGACTAATTATAACATACTTATTGAACCAATTTTCCTTTTATAATTAACCTATGACTTGCTACCTTTATAGGGGTACAAGTAACAAGTGTTATTTCTTTTTCCTTATCATTACTTTCTAGCACCCATAATTCATCTGGTTCTACTACAATCGTTTCATCTACCTTATATTTGTAATTTTCGCCCCTTGTTTCAACCTCTATTATATCTCCTTTTTTTATTTCATCTAACCTATTAAAATGTCTCCCATAAGTGTAACTTCTATGACCTGCTACAGCAAAGTTCCCTATTTGTCCAGGTTTTGCTGTATGATTCATTTGAGATAGACTTATATCTAAATTTCCATCTGTAGCACCTTTTAATACTGGCATATATAAATCTATTTTATCTATTTCAAGAATATACTTATCATTATCATTTATATCATCTTTATTTACGTCTTCAGAATTTAGATTTTCAGAAGTTTCTACAGATGATATATCATTCATACTTTTTTGCCATTCTTGTAATACTTTTTGAGCTTGATAATCATTATAGCCTCTATTTAATGTGGGATATAATATTATTAATATTCCAGCTAATATAAAAACAAAAGATAATTTCTTCAAATCCTCCACCCCTTTTATTTGCTATAATATTATATACCCAAAAAGCTGCCATAGTTACCTATAACAGCTTTTTATTTCATCATTTATTAATTTAATTATATTTTCATTTCCTGCTATTACTGATACATTTTCCCCACCTTCAATATCTATGACCTTTCCTCCTGCTTCCCTTATGAGTAATATCCCTGCTGCCACATCCCACACACTTAAATTGAACTCCCAATATCCATCTAACCTACCGCACGCAACAGATGCTAAATCATATGCTGCAGCTCCCATTCTTCTAATACCTCTTACCTTAGGTAATATTCTAGAGAGATTACCTATATTACTGTTTTCACTACTTGCCCTATCATATGCAAAACCTGTTGCTATTACAGACTCTATTAGTTTATCCTTATTTCCTATTTTTATTTTCTCATCATTTAAATATGCACCCTTACCTTCCACTGCTGAAAACATTTCATCTAATATAGGGTTATATACTACACCTAGTACTATTTCCCCCCTAAACTCTAATGCAATTGATACAGCAAATATAGGCAGTCCTTGTGCATAATTTGTAGTGCCATCTAAAGGGTCTATTATCCACAAATAATCCGAATCAGTCTTTTTAAAATCTGATTCCTCAGATAATATATCATGATCAGGATATTCCTTTTTTATACCTTCAAGTATTATCTTTTCTGATAAATCATCTATTTCTGTTACCAAGTCTATTTTTGATGATTTAGTGGATATTTTTAAATCTTTCTTTTCATAATTGTCCTTTTGAGCCTTACCTGCTCTATATGCCCACTCTTTTACAAGATTAATAGCTTCATTTAAATCTATCATAATCTACACGTCCTCTACACATTTATATTTAAATATACCCATAATTAAGTTTTTTAACAATAAAAAATAGGGGTATAAACCCCTAAAATCTTTTAACCACCACATCTTCTCTTACCATATTCCACATTGATTCATCTTCCATACCAAGCCTCCAAAGTGCAACTCCTTTTATACCAAGTGAACTTGCAAGATCTATTTTAGCTTTTATGCTTTCATTATTTTCAAACCAAACCTCATGATTATTTCCTTCTTCATCTATATATTTAAAATATGGCGTTTTAGTTTGAGGATCAAATATTATCTCTTTATTATATTTATTTGCTAAATTCATAGCACTATCAAAAGTAACATATGAGTTTTTCTCAGTATCTAAATTAAAATCAAATCCAAATACAGATACTGCAGCCATTATTTTACTTCTTGGCATTTTTGTTATAGCATATCTTAATACTCTCTCCATCCATCCTATTGAAACTACAGGTCCAGGTCCACTTCCAGGCCATCCATGTTCATTATAGAGCATTACATCAAATTCATCTACTACCTTGCCTATCTCACCGTAGTCAAAAGGGTCTGAGAAAGGATTAAAATCCTCATCACTTACTCTTGATGGAACTGAAGCAGATAAATAATAGCCTCTTTTACTTAGGGCTTCTGCTAGTTCTTTAAAAAATGATGTTAGCTTATTGCTATCTTCTATTTCTACATCTTCAATATCAATATTTACTCCATCAAAACCATATCCTTCTACAAGTTCTATGGTGTTTTCTATAAATGCAGCTCTAGATTCTTTACTACTAAGCATTGCTGTTGTTACTTCTTTTGCTTTAGCTACTCCTCCTGTATAAAGTAAATTATGAATTAATGCAAGCATTTTAACATTGGATCTATGACCGATTTCTATAACATTTTCAACATATTTATTTGTAAAATTGCCAAATTTCTCTATGGTAGTTGGATCATCTCCAGATATTCTAAACATAAACATAGGGACTTCAGTTAATTCATTTTTATTTTCTATAAAAGAATCATATGAACTTGGAAGTGCCACGCCTTCCTCTAATGAATAGTAGCCTAAAATAGCAGATATTGGCTTTTCTTTGCCATATGCCTTTAAATTTCCAAGATTATTTTTGATAAATCCATTCCTACCATCAAAAAGTTCTATTTTAGTCCATTCTTCATCTATTGCCATTACTGGTAATTTAGCACCTCTAATCACCTGTTGCATTATATCAAACTTCATTGAAGGTCCAAGACGTATATTTGCTACATCTACATCTACTATTATCTCACTATAATAGGGAACTTTTAAAACTTGACCAATATCTAGATTAGTAGATTCTAAATTATTTAAAATCATCAAGCTCTCTATAGGTACATTTAATTTTTTAGATATAGTATATAAGCTCTCTCCAGCCTTTACTATATAATTTTCCATAGGAATTTCTAAAATTTGCCCTATAGAAATATTTGAATTTGATAAATTGTTTATGCTAAATATTTCATTCATATCTACATTAAATTTCCTAGCTATAGAATATATACTATCGCCAGCTTTTACCACATATTTAATTGTATACATAATATAAACCATCCTTTCAAACAAAGTAGTATAATTCATACTATTCCTTTGCCTAAAGAATGGTTTATAATTTTAAACTATTTATTTAATTTCATTTTCAAAAAGGTTCTCAAGTCCTTTATATGCTTTATCTTCATCTGGACCATCTATTTTAATAGTAAGTTTATCACCTTTTGTAGCTCCCATACTTAGTATTCCCATTATACTTTTACCATTATATTCTGTAGAATCTTTAACCACTACAATATCAGATGTGTATTTTGATGCTTCCCTAATGAATAAACTTGCTGGTCTAGCATGCAAACCAGTTTCATTTTTTAATTCTACTTCTAAATTTTTCATTTAAATCCTCCTAAAAAATATTCTTTGCTATATTGTATCATAAAACGACAAACTTATCTTGTCAAGTTATATACTGCTGCTGAATATATTTTTGCTACTTCTATTAATTTATCAATTTCAATATATTCATTTGCTTGGTGTTCTACTTTTTCCCCTCCAGGAAATACTGCTCCAAATGCTACACAATTATCCATTGCACGTGCATAAGTAGCTCCTCCTGATACTAGCGGGGTTGAATCAAGTCCTGTCTCATCTTCATATACTTTTCTAAGTGTCTTTATTAATTTATGATCTTTAGGTACATATAAGGAATCTAAATAATCAAATTCTTCATATTTTATATTATATTCTTTTACTTTGTTTTTTATATCATCAACTATTTTTTCTTTATCTTTAGTTACAGGAATTCTTATATCAATAGCTATTTCTTCACTATCTTCATCTATATTTACTTTTCCTATATTAAATGTTATTTTACCTGATGGCTCATCTTCACATTTTCCAAAGATATTTTTAGCATTATAATCTTCACCTATTGTTTCAGCTATAAATTTAATAGAATTGCTTTTAACTCCTATATTATTTAATGCAATTGCTAAAAGTGAAATAGCATTAAGTCCTTTTTGAGGCTGTGAAGCATGTGCTCCTTTTCCTATTACATAAATTGTATCATCTTTTATTTCATACTTATATTCTAAATTATCTAATTCCTTCTTAATCTCATCACTATATTTTCCACTGTATCCGATTCTATCTGGAACTGCATTAAATGAATTTCCACCTGATAATATTATATCTCCAATACTTTCTGATTTTAATTTTGCTTGTAAAAGTCCTTTTTCTGCATGAATCATAGGAAACTGAGAATCTGGTGTGAATCCAAGGGTTGGAACTTCTTCTTTTTCCATATATTTATTTATTCCACCCCAAAGACTTTCTTCATCTGTTCCAAATATAAACCTTACCCTTTTATCAAATTCTACTTCTGAATCCATAAGTGCCTTTACTGCATAAAGTGCAGCTATGGTAGGACCCTTATCATCCTGTGTTCCTCTGCCATATAGTTTTCCATCTTTTAGCTGTGCTTTAAAGGGATCTGTGTTCCAGTTAGATCTTTCACCTGCAGGTACAACATCTAAATGTCCAAGTATTCCTAGCATCTCTTTACCTTCACCTATTTCAGCATATCCATAATAACCTTCTTCATCATAGTGAGTTTTAAATCCTAAATTCTCACAAATTTCTAAAGCTTTTTTTAAAGCCTTATCTATGTCATTACCAAATGGGGTATCTTTACTTTCTTCATCTTTAACACTTGGAATATTTACCAATTGTTTTATAGACTCTATCATTTCATCTTTTAGCTCTTCTACCCTTTTTTTGTAATCCATTTTTTAGTATTCCTCCTTAATTTATTTTCTACCCTTATTTTTACCCAATTATATACTATTAATAACATAAAAGAATTTTTATATATAAATGTTTAATTTAAGGCTTTTTGGCTATATATTTATTAAGATTATTTTGAAAATGAAGGAGGAAAAGTCATGTTAAAATGGGCTATAATATTTTTAATAATAGCAGTTATTGCAGGCCTTTTTGGTTTTAGAGGTGTTGCTGGAACTGCAGCAACTATTGCCAAAATTTTATTTGCTATATTTGTAGTATTATTTATAATAGCACTTATAGTAGGAGCTGGCATATTTTAATGTCAAGCACTTCTGAAAATGTCTGATAAAAGTTAAAAGATTAGCACCGACTTT
>NZ_JBQCYD010000073.1:0-6449 GCF_052088025.1 Senegalia sp. (in: firmicutes)
GAAGGACTCATCCTGATACTGAAAATATTGTTGGAATGTTTGTAAATACATTGGCCATGAGAGGATATCCAGAAAAAAACAAGTCGGTTAAGACTTTCTTAGAGGAAATAAAAGAACATTGTCTGGAGTCATTTGAAAACCAAGAGTATCCTTTTGAGGAATTAGTAGAAAATGTAGTAGAAAATCGTGACTTAAGCAGAAATCCACTTTTTGATGTTATGTTCACTTTACAAAACAATGAAAAAGTAGAATTTAATATGAAGTATGTGGATATATCAAGTTGGACTCAAGGGAAAATATCAGTTAAGTGCGACTTAGATTTGGATGCATATGAACAGAATGAAGAATATGTATTAAATTGTACTTATGCAAAAGAATTATTTATTCCAGAAAGTATTAAATATTTATTAAAGCATTATAGACATATTATTCAAGAGATAGTGAATAATCCAGAAGAAAATATAGGTTCTTTGAATATGATAGATGAAATAGAAAAGGAAAAGGTTACAAAGAAATTTAATCCTAATAGTATTAAAGATGATATATATTCATCAAAGACTGTTGTAGAATACTTTGAAGAACAAGTTGCTAAAACTCCAGAAAAAATAGCCCTTGTTTATGAAGACGAAGAATTAACCTACAATGAACTAAATAGAAAATCTAATGCTTTAGCCCATAGATTAAGGGAATTAGGTGTAGGAAGAAATGATATAGTCGCTATATTAACAGAAAGATGTACGGAGATGATGGTAGCTATTTATGGAGCCATGAAATCCGGTGGAGTTTATGGTCCTATTGATCCAAGCCTTCCTAAAGAAAGAATTGGTTTTATATTAAAAGATTATGCACCAAAAGTTATTCTCATAGGTAAGGGAGTAGATATACCCAGAGGAGATTATACATGCTTAGACCTCTTCTCTAAGGATAACTATAATGATAATGAAAAAAACCCAGTAAAAGTAAATAAAAGAGAAGATTTAATATATCTAACTTCTACTTCTGGAAGTACGGGAAAGCCAAAAGGTGTTATGGTGACCCATGGGGGATGTACATCTTATGTGCTATCCTTTGCAGAAAAATTTAATATAAATGAAGAAACAGTAGCATTACAACATACAGCATATAATTTCGATACTATTGTAGAGGAAGTATATCCAGTTCATATGAAGGGTGGAAAAGTAGTTCTTTACAATGAAGAAAGAATTTATGATATAAATAAAGCTTGTGATTATATAGATAAAAATAAAGTTACATTAGTAAGTTGTTCTACATTACTATTAAATGAGTTTAATCAAAGTAGATTATTAAAAACTGTAAGTCTATATTTAAATGGTGGAGATACATTGAAATATAGATATATCAATAATCTATTAAAACATGCAAATATAGGAAATACATTTGGTTCAACGGAAGAAACAGTATGTGCAGCTCTTTATAATGTACCAAAGGATATTAAAGGAAAGATACCTGTAGGGAAACCTATCGTAGGGCGCAATGTATATATTTGTCAAGAAGAAGAAATTTGTGGGATAGGGGTACCAGGAGAATTGTGTATCACAGGATCTGGAGTAAGTAAAGGATATTTAAATAGAGAAGAACTTACAAAAGAGAAATTTGTAGATAATCCATTTGGAGAAGGAAAAATGTATAGAAGTGGAGATCTTGTTAGATGGTTACCAGATGGAAATATAGAATATCTAGGAAGAATAGACGAACAAGTTAAAATAAGAGGATATAGAGTTGAATTAAAAGAAATAGAAGAAGTATTAAGAAATCAAGAAGGTATTAAAAATTCAGTAGCTATAATTAAAGATGTTTCAGATAAAGATAAAGCAATCTTATCCTATGTAGTAATGGAGGAAGGAAAAGAATTAAATATATCTGAAATAAAAGAGGAATTGAGAGAAGAATTACCTGAATATATGATTCCCCATTATTTTAAAGCTATAGATAAAGTACCATTAACAGCAAATGGAAAAGTTGATAAAAAAGCTTTACCTGAAATTGAATATGTAAGAGAAGATGAATATGTAGCACCAACTACTGATGTTGAAAAGATTCTATGTAAGATATTTGAAGAAGTATTAGGTGTTAAACAAGTAGGAATAAAAGATAATTTCTTTGAATTAGGTGGAGATTCTATCAAGGCTATAAGATTTACAACACTTTGTAAAAATCAAGGTTATGATATATCAATTAAAGATTTAATGAAAAAGGGTACTGTTATAGAACTAGAACAATTTTTAATGAATAAAAAATATAAAAATGAGACTAATAGGAAATATGAGAAAATAGATAAGATTCCCATGAGTCCCCTTTTGAAAGAATTTATTTCTAATAACTTAAAAGATTCAACAAATTTATGTCATATGTTATTTTTAGAGGTTAAAGAATTCGATGAAATTATTATTGATGCTTTAAATAGTGTGGTTAAGATTCATCCTATGTTGAGAGTGGAATATAGAGATGGGAAATTAAAAGTCATAAATGGTTTTAATTATGGAGTTCCTAAATATGACTTACGTAGATATGATGATAAAGATAAGCTTAAGCAACAGATTATAAACTTGTGTAAGAGGGTACAAATATCTCTTATAAATATGGAAGGATTATTATTTAAAGCAATTCTTATACGGACTAGAACTAAGGACTACCTTTTCCTTTGTGGACATAAAGTAGTTATCGATTCATGGTCATTGAAGATTGTAACACAAGAAATCAGAAGGAATTATAATATTTTATGTAAAGGTAGAAAAAACCTAGATATAAAAGAAAACACTTCCTATTTGAATTATATTAAAACTTTAGAAAGTATGAAGAATGATAAAAATGTATTGGTTCAATTAGATTATTGGCTTCAAATTGCTAAGAGGTCAGTAGGTAGTAAATTAGAGCCAGATAAGAACGATGAGGAAAATACTTTTTATGGAATGGAGTTTTCCATTAAGGAAAAAGAAACGAGAGCACTATTACATCTATCAGAAAGTGTATTGGGCATGAAAATTAATGAGGTTTTATTAGGAGTTTTTGCTATTGCAACTAAAAAACTTACAGGACAAAGAAGTGTATCTGTTACCTATGTAGATAAGGGAAGAAATAGAGATAAAGTTTCAGATAATTTAGATGGAATTGGTACTTATGAAATTAAGTATCCAATAGTTCTACCGACTTATGGAGAAAATGAAACTGATATACTATGTGATGTTAAACGGGACTTAGATTATATACCTGATAATGGTATTGGATATGGTTGGTTATCTTTAGAGCATAATAATCTAAAGGAAAAGTTACAAACTACTGTTCTGTTTCATAGTCTTGATAAAACGGAATTGGAGGAGAAAAATTTAACAATTAATGGTTCACAGGATATTACAGAACGAGAAATATTAAAAAACAATTATATTCATGAAAAAATAGCATTTTATAGTTCTTATAAAAATAATAAGATTAGTTTTTATATAGAATTTGATGAATCAAAGTTTTCTAAGAATATGATAAATAGTTTTGCTAAATATTATTTAAAAGCTTTGATAAAAATTTCAAAAAAATGTTTAAAATATGAAAAGAAAGATATATTGCTCTTAGATACAGGAATAAAGAATATTAGAGATATTCATAAAGGGTTTTTAGAAGAATTAAAGTATTATGGCAAAAATATAGTGGAGGAAAAATCTACATATAAATATGAGCCATCTTTTTCACAGAAGATATTTTTAGATGACATTATTGGAGGAGGTTCTAGTGGTCGGTTTGAGATACAAGGAGAATATAGGATTGAAGAAGTTATAAAAGCAATTTTAAGAATTATAACTGAGCAATCTGTATTAAGAACTCAATATTTAAAGGAAGAGAATATGTTAATTGAATATAAATCATCAATGGACCATAGGATTCCAATAATAGACATTAGTAATAATAAGAATCAAGGAGAAAGTCAAATATATGCTATGGTTGAAAAGATGGGTTTAGATACAAGTAATCTGTTAAAAGGCCCCCTACTTAATAAAATTTGCATAATAAGAGTATCTGAAAGTAAATATGTAGTTTATATATTTATTCATCATGCCCTATGGGATATGACATCCTCATCAATTTTTGAACGAAGATTAAATCAATTATTAAAAGATTGTAAATTATATAGCAAAAGAGAAAATTTGCATGAGTACTCTCAAATTATACAGAGTATCAATGTAGAAGACAATTTTAAAAATATAAAATTTAATGAATTTATTAAAGCTGCTAATGGTATGCAGTTATTTTACAAAAACAAAAGTAAGATGACTGTATTCAAGGAGAAATATAGTGAAGACATTGTAAATAGCAAAGTGATGACTGACCAACTTTCTACTATGCTTAAATTACTTGAATTTATAATTACTCAAGAACCTAATATGAAATCAGTAAATAAGATACCAGTCATTATATTGCATCATGGTAGAAATTCGAATAATAGGAGCTCATTAGGACTTTTTCAAGAACCTAAATTTTTTGTAGTGGATGTTAATGATTTAAATAGGCATACAAAAGTTAGTGAATTTCTCGCTAATTCTCCGGAAAAATGT
This sequence comes from Senegalia sp. (in: firmicutes), assembly GCF_052088025.1. Classification (NCBI taxonomy): domain Bacteria; kingdom Bacillati; phylum Bacillota; class Clostridia; order Eubacteriales; family Clostridiaceae; genus Senegalia; species Senegalia sp. (in: firmicutes). Next base: position 4,563 of record NZ_JBQCYD010000073.1, read on the forward strand.
TTAGGTGCAAAGGATTTAAGCAAAGAACAGCAAAAATTACTTAATAATATAGGTAGAAGGATACCTAGTATAAATGCTGTAACTAGTTATGGAGATGATTCAGGTATTACAGCAGAAAGAATATTAGATTCAAATATAAAAAAAATAATGGGATCAATTATAAGCTTTAAAGTACCGATAAGTGTAAGATGTCAGTTTGCAGATGATGGTGTAATAATAACAGTAACAGGATTTAGGAATAGAAAAGAAGAAATTTTAAATGCTATGAATGAAATAATAATTTATGGGGATATTGATAGATTAACAGTTAAGGAAAGTATGAACAGTTAAGTACGGTACAATCCTAGAAAGCGAGGTAAAAAATGTATAGATTAACAGAGAAGCAAAAGCAAATTATAGACATTGAAAAGATGTTTGAAAATACTAGTATCAATACTTTGGGATTTGTTGCAGATTTTAAACTTCAATATTCTTATCAGAAGATAAATCAAGTATTAAACAATATAGTAAGATATATAGATGCATTTCAAATAAGATATTTTGAAAAAAATAATATTTTATATCAAAGATTTGAGGATTTTCAATTTAAAAACTTTCCTCAATTAGACTTTTCATATAAAGAAAAAGAATATGAAGAGTTTAAAAATAAGCATATGAGTAAATGTTATTTTCAGAAGGATGAGAAGCTTTATGATATCTATGTAATTAAGAAACCTAACGGGAAAATGGCTTTGGGGATTTTTATGCATCACTCCATATCTGATGCTTGGTCATTAGTGGAGATATTATCTAAGAAAGCATGCCAATATTTTCTTGGAGAGGAACCTTCAGAGGATTCAAATGAATCCTTTGAAGGTTATCTCAAGAATAGTTTAAAAGAAAAAAATAATTCACTTAGAATTAAAAGAAATAAAAGTTATTGGCATAAAAACTTAGAAAATTATAATGGCATTAGTCAATATCCTAAAATTCTTTCGATTGATGAATTGTTATGTAAAAGAAACTCTTTTATTTTAGGTCAAGAAGAAAGTGAATCAATAATGAAAGAGTCAAGAAACTGTGGAGTTACATTACCAGTTTTATTTCTCAGTTCTTTAATTTTACTTAAAACTTATGAAGATTATTCAGAATCAGTTTCTATGGGAGTTGCTTTTTTAGGTAGAAAGAAGAAGGAAAAAAAGATATTTGGTGAATTTGTTCATTTATTGCCTTTATTGGTAAATGTAAATAAAGATATGAATGTTAAAGAGTTTCTTTCTAATATTAAAGGACATCAAATGAGTCTTTTCAAACATTCGGATTATTCTTACAATGATATTCTTAGTTATACTAATAAGCAATTAAAAAAAGATATGGATTTATTAGAAATAGGATATTCATTTCAAAATGCAAGCTATTATGATGAGATTTCCTCTATTATAGAAGATATTAAATGGCTTAATAGTAATAATCAAAATATTCCTTTGAATGTTCATGTAAGTGATAGGACAAGTGAAAAAACGTTAAGTTTTGATTATGATTATAGAATATCCTTATTTAATGAAGATGATATTGAAAGAATGCATTATAGATTATTGTACATAGCGAAAAAATTACTTGCTAACTATAACAAATCGAATATATCTATATTTGATATGAATATATTACCTTTTAAAGAAAGAGATAAAATTACTAAAGTTTTTAATAATCCTGAAACAACTTGTAATAAAAATCTTAGTGTCAAAGAAGTATTTGAAAAAACAGTTAATAAATATCCTAATAAAATAGCTGTAGTATATGAAGAAGAAAAAATAAGCTATAATGAATTAAATAAAAAAGCTAATCAATTAGCTCATAAGCTGTTAAAATTAGGAGTTAAAAAAGAAGAACCTGTCGTAATTCTATCAG
>NZ_JBQCYD010000074.1:0-6370 GCF_052088025.1 Senegalia sp. (in: firmicutes)
TGATGCAGTAGGTAAAAATGAGTTAATGAATTTATTTTCAAGAATAGGTAAAAAAACAGGACTTAGAACCCTCCCTCAACCGACTTTTATTGTAATGAGTGGTACAGGTCTTCATATTTACTATGTATTTAAAGAGCCAATTGCTTTATATCCGAATATTAAGCTTCAGATGAAGCAGTTAAAGTATGATTTAACTTTTAAAATGTGGGAGTATAAGGCGACTTCACAAGAAAAACAGATACAGTATCAGTCAATTAATCAAGGCTTTAGAATGGTTGGATCTAAAAATGATAAGTATGATTTACCTGTAAAAGCTTTTAAAACTGGAGAGAGAGTTACTTTAGACTATATTAACTCTTATGCAGATGAAGAAAAGAATAAAGTAGATATAAATGTGCCTTTTAGACCCACTCAATATAGTTTAGAAGAAGCAGAAGAAAAGTTTCCAGAGTGGTATGAGAGAGTTATTGTTCAAGGAAATAAGAGAGCTAAGAAATGGGATATAAAGAGAGATCTATATGACTGGTGGTTAAGACAGTCTTATAAAGTTAAGGGTGGACATCGTTATTTTTATTTAATGTGTATGGCAATTTATGCTGTAAAGTGTAATATTCCGAAAAGTGAAGTTCGAGAAGATATGTATAAAATATTTGATGAATTAAAAGAAATAGAACATTCCAATCCTTTAGAAGAAGATGATATTAAATCGGCTTTAGAAACTTATGATAGACAATACTATAATTTTACCATTGATGACATTGTAAAATTAACAGATATTCCTATTGAAAAAAATAAAAGAAATTATAGAAAGCAAAAAGAACATATAAAGATAATGAATTTTGTAAGAGACAACATTTCTTATGTAGATACAGATTGGAGAAATAAAGAAGGCAGACCTTCAAAAGAAAATCTTGTCAAGGAATATATAGCGGAAAATCCTGATCATACCCCAACAGAAATAGCTAAAAACTTAAAAATTAGTCGTACAACAGTTTATAAATATTTATAAACTACTAATATTTCCATAAGTGATATGATGTTTATATGATACGCAAAGTGATACGCATGAAACACGCGATGATACGCAGAATGATATGCAATGAAACACGCGTAAAGGAGTGAATTTTATGGAAGATAAAGTTTATACTTTACTAGATTTAGCTGAAGAATTTGGTAAGGATAAGCAGTTTATAAGAAGAAGGATAAGTAGGCTTAAACTAAGAGCTATCAATAAGGACAGCAGGGAACATATAAATGAACCTCTGGAGTATGATCACCAAGCTTTTTTGAAATTATCTGAAGAATTAGGTGTTTCGAAATTTAAAAAAGACAAAGCGAATGAAACACACGATGATACGCGAAGTGACACGCATGAAACACGCGATGACACGCAGAAATTATCAGATGATATTAATAAAGATAAGGTAATAGAAGTCTTAGAAAGAGAGCTTGAACATTCTAAAGATAAGTTACGAAAATCAGAAGAAGAAAAAGAAACTTTGATGAGATTATTAGATCAGCAACAAAGATTATCCTTACAAGCTAATCAAAAAATAGAAATTTTAGAGAGTAAGGATCAAGAAATAAAAGAAAAAATTAAAGATGGTGAAAAAAAGAAATGGTGGCAAATCTTTAAAAAGGTATAAATAAAAAGGAGAGTAATATAATGGCTGAAAATAATGTTGAAACAGAATTATTATCACAAATTAAAGAAGTGCTTTTAACTTTCCCGAAGTACTGGGAAGAAGAGGTTTTGTTAAGAAATAAGGTTGCTGAAGACCTTAGATCTTACAATCAAGAGTTAATCGAAGCACTTTTATCAAATAAATTAGTAAAAGATACATACTCAATTACTTTAAATTCTACTAATATCTTTAAAATTGAAGAATTTATTAGTATGTTGAGATATAAAAATTATTGGGAAAACAGCTATACAAAATATTCTAATGAAATTGGGTTAACAAGTGAAGGTAAATACTTGAATTATAATACAGATGTAGTTTTAGATTTTCCTCATAAAGATTCTGTTTTAGAAGGTGGAATGAGTAATGAATATGATAATAAAAAAGAGATATATTATCATAATACTTTAGCAAAAGAAGAAATAGATACATTATTATCTTCTAAAATATTATCTAATATGGAAAAATACAGTAAAGATGGTGTTCATAAGATAACAGAATTTACTGATAAAGATAATTTGATTATTAAAGGGAATAATTTAGTTGCATTGCATAGTTTGAAAGAAAAATACACAAATAAAGTAAATCTGATATATATTGATCCACCTTATAATACTGGAAATGATGGTTTTAATTATAATGATAACTATACAATGTCAACTTGGTTGACATTCATGAAAAATCGTTTAGAAATAGCTCAGGAGTTATTAAGTGAAGATGGTTTAATATTTGTGCATATAGATACAAGTAGATCGAATGGGAAAATAAAAGGAACTACAATGGAGCCATACCTTCATGTATTAATGGATGAAATTTATGGGAAAAACAACTATGTTGGTACATTACATTGGAAGAAGAAAAGACAACCATCTTTTTTAAGTAGAATAGCAGCTATTATGGAGAACATCTTAATTTTTGCTAAAAATGAAAAAAATATAGATATACTATCTATTGAAACAACTACAGACTCAACAAAGAGAGTTGATAATGCATCAAACCCTATTTCAGAAATGATAATAAATAAAGGTATTTTATATCGTGGAAATGAAGCTAATACAGTAATTTAAAAAGGGAAATATCAAAATAGAACAATGACAACAGAATTTGTAGATGATGTTATTATCAAAGATTATCGTGTTGAAAATGACTTTAGAGTAAAAGCTAATTTTAGAACTACACAAGAAGAAATAACTAAATTTTGTAAAGAAGATTTACTTTATATAACCAATAGAAACTCCTTCAGAAGATTTGCGAGTGAAGCAGAAAAAAATAAGGCTAAATCCATGACAGACCTATTGTTAGATTGGGGACAAAATCAAGATGGAACAGAAGAACTAATTGAGCTTTTTGGAACTAAAGTATTTGATACTCCAAAACCCGAAAAATTATTATCTAATATTATTAAAAGTTGTACTAAAGAAGGAGATATTGTATTAGATTTCTTTATGGGATCAGCTACAACTCAAGCAGTCGCTCATAAAATGAATCGTCAATATATAGGTATTGAACAAATGGATTATATTAATACAGTATCAGTACCACGCTTACAGAAGGTAATTGAAGGAGAGCAAGGTGGTATTTCAAAAGATGTTGATTGGGAAGGTGGGGGAAGCTTTGTCTATGCTGAATTGACTAGCTTAAATGATGAATATATAAAAAATATTCAAGCTTCAAATAGTGAAGAAGAACTAGAAAAGGTATTATTTACTATGAAAGAAAGTGCTTATTTAAATTTCAAAGTAGATTTAGAGAAAGTATCTTCAAAAAATGAAGAATATAACAATTTATCCTTAGAAGAAAAGAAAGAAGTCTTAATTCAAACTTTAGATATGAATCAACTGTATTTAAGCTATTCTGAAATGGAAGACGAACAGTACAATATACCAGAAGATGTTAAAGCTTTTAATCACTCTTTCTATGATAAAGAAGGTGTAAAAGATGAGTAATGAAATTTTGCATAAAAAAATTGTAAAACATTTTAATACGATTTTTTCTGAGGCACCACCAGAAGTACCAGATTATGTAGCAGATAATTTAAGTCATAAATTAAGACCTTATCAAGAACACGCTCTATCACAATTTATTTTTACACAAGAGATGGATCAAGCTGATATGTATTCCAATCATTTACTTTTTCATATGGCGACTGGATCAGGGAAGACCTTAGTATTAGCTTCAAATATCCTTTATTTATACAAAGAACAAAACAAGCAAAACTTTATATTTTTTGTAAATAGTGACGCTATTATTAAAAAAACGAAAGATAACTTAACAAATACAAATTCTTTAAAATATTTATTTAGAAAAGAAGGGATTGTTATTGATGGAAATCACATTGATATACAGATCGTTGATGTATTTCCAAGCTTACCAGATCCTAATACTATCTATTTAAAATTAACTACTATACAAAAGCTTCACTTAGATCTAACAGAGCCAAGAGAGAACTCTCTAACCTTTGAAGGATTGGAAGAATTGGAGTTAGTTCTTTTAGCAGATGAAGCCCACCATATTAACGCCTGGACTCGTCGAGATAAGAGAAAATTAAATACAAAAGAACAAGAGGAAAGAACATGGGAAAATACAGTTAGTAGACTATTAAAACTTAATCCATCAAATAGATTATTAGAATATACTGCAACAATTGACTTAACAAAAGATGTTTTATTTGAAAAGTATAGAGATAAGATTGTTTATCAGTATGATTTAAGACAATTTATGAGAGATGGATATTCTAAAAATGTAATGTTACTTAGAGCTGATGAAGAAGATGAAAATAAGATGTTAAACAGTGTCTTATTAAGTCAATATAGAAAATATGTAGCAAGAGATCATGGAGTCGATTTAAAACCAATCGTATTCTTTAAGGCGAATCGTATAAAAGATTCTAAAAATGCTCATGAAAAATTTGTTAATATTATTAAAGGATTAAAGCCAGATCAATTAAAAGAAGTGATAGATAGTGGCTATTCTATTTACAAACATCAACAAAGTATTTGGAGTAGTATGTTTTCTTATTATAAAGAATTAGACCTAAATCAAGTTGTTCAAGACTTAAAATGGGATTTTGCTGATGGAAATATATTAAATGCCAATTCTAGAGATTTTTTATCTGAAGAAAATGCTTTGATATTAAACAGTTTAGAAGAGGAAAACAATCCGATACGTGTTATCTTTGCCGTTGCAAGACTTAATGAAGGTTGGGACGTGCTTAATCTCTTTGATATTGTTCGTATTAGTGAAGGAGCGACTAAAACTAGAAATACAACTGATAGTGAAGCACAATTAATCGGTCGTGGAGCGAGATACTACCCATTTGAATATAAAGATGAAAAATCATATACTAGACGTTTTGATTTTGGTGGAGAAGATTCTGAATTAAGAGTAGTTGAGTCATTGCACTATCATACAATCAATGACAATGCCTATATTAAAAACTTAGAAAAATCTTTAGAGTCAGCTAATATTCAAGTAAAAGAAGACAAGTATCATCATTTAGAAGCTAAAGTAAAACCTTCTTTTAAAAAGACTCCAATCTTTAAAGAAGGAAAAATTTATATAAATAAATTAATTGAAACAACAGCTGAAGACTATGATACTTTAGAAAAATATAATATTTCAACTGTCTTTGAAATACCTTTTGAAATGGCGATTGAACAAAAATATGGAAGCAAAATTAATCATAAAATAGCGACTCAAACCCATGAAGTAAGTTGGAAGGTAGAAGAAAAGTATATTCAAAAAGCAATCCAAAGAAGACCTTTTTTTCATTACGATAATTTGAAAAATTATATGCCTTCTATTTCAAGTATGAAGACCTTTATAGAAAGTAAAGATTTTTTAGGCGACTTAACTTTATATATATCTTTGCCATATGAAGCTGAAATAGATGATTTAGACCCAGTAACAAAATTAAAAATGGTAGAACGTTTCTTTAAATATATGGAAAAGAATATACGATTAAATTACATGAAAAATCGTGGTACACCTGTTTTTGAAGGAGTAAAGTTTTCAAAATTAATAGATGATTATCAAATTGAATTAAATAAAGTAAATAAAGGAATATCAAATATAGATGAATTAATTCAACCTAGAAATATGAGAAATCATGATTGGTTTATTTATGATAAAGCGATTGTAAACTCTTGGGAAAATTCATTTATCAATTTCATTAATGATTATATAAAACAATTAAAAGAAAAATATAATGAAGTTTATTTAATTAGAAATGAACGCAAAGTAAAGATTGTGGAGATAGATGGAACAAGAGGATTTATGCCAGACTTTTTATTATATCTTCAAGATGAAAACTGTACTTACCAAATATTTTTAGAACCTAAAGGAGATCATTTAAGAGTTCAAGATAAATGGAAAGAAGATTTTTTAACTTCTCTTGGAGAAAGAAATGATGTAGAAGTTTTAACTGAAAACGAAGAAGTTCGTTTGCTGGGAATTAAATTTTATTCAGAAACTCCTGAATTAAAAGAAAGATTTAGAAATGATTTTATAGAAAAGACTTTAAAAGAATAAAATAAAATTATTAAAATAAAGAAGATCATGTAAAGGTAATTTAAAAAGTAATGGAAGGCAGGCAACGGGTTTGTCTAGACAAACCCCAAAACTGCGTTTTGACCTGATAGGAAGTTTCCTATAACCTCTTACATAAAATTTTTCGTAAACTCAATTTT
>NZ_JBQCYD010000075.1:0-6369 GCF_052088025.1 Senegalia sp. (in: firmicutes)
GTCGGTGCTAATCTTTTAACTTTTATCAGACATTTTCAGAAGTGCTTGACAATACACTTTTTTTATTCTAAATCTCCACTATTTCCCCCTTTATAATATCTGAAATTCTTATTATTCCATAACTATTTCTACTTCCATCCCTTGGCTCTGATATACTACCAGGGTTAAAAAGTAATATATTCTCTTCTAAAAAATTGATTGGTTTATGAATATGTCCAAAAAGAATTAAATCTAGATTTAATTCTTTTGCTCTATAATACAAATTATTTAAATTATCCTTTATATTATATTTATGCCCATGAGTTAATAATATTTTTTTATCATTTATATTTAATATTTCTTCTTCATTTACTCTATCTATTAAAAAATCACAATTTCCCAATATATTTTTCATTTCTATAGAAATATTATTTTTTATATAGATAGCATCTTTTGCAAAATCGCCTAGATGAATGATCATATCTATATCCTTTGATGAATTTATAATTTTAATTATTTCTTCTATTTTCTCAATATCACCATGACTATCTGATAAGACTAAAATTTTCATACTATTCATCTTTTAATAATCCTTCTAGTTCTATTCTTAAAAGCTTTAATGCATTTGCTCTATGGCTTATCTTATCTTTAATTTCTGGACCCAACTCTGCAAAAGTCTTGTCATATCCATCTGGTATAAACAGTGGATCATATCCAAAATCATTGTCACCTTTTCTTTCAAGGGCAATCTTACCCTTACAAATCCCTGTTAGAGTCTTTATAGTTTTATCCTCTAAAACTATAGCTATAACTGTTCTAAATTCAGCATTTCTTTCATTAAAATCTACATATTCTAAGTTTTTTAACAGCTTCTTATTATTATCTAAATCACTAGCATTACTTCCTGAATATCTTGCTGAATATATTCCTGGCTCTCCATTTAATTTTTCTACAAATAAGCCTGTATCATCTGCAAGCACTAGTCCTTGTATATGTTCAGATATTTCTTTAGCTTTTTTTATAGCATTTCCTTCTAATGTGTTTTCATCTTCAATTGTATCTATTTGGCTTAAACCAACTTCATCCTTTGAAATAATTTCCAGGTTCAAACCATCCAATATATTCTTTATTTCTTTTATCTTATGTTTATTACCACTTGCTAATATTAATTTTTTCTTATCCATGTTTATTCTCCCTTTAAAATTATATGTGAAATATCCCCTAAAATATCTTTTTGTATTTCTATAAGTTCTCTATTACCCTTGTCTGCTAAATCTAATAATTTATTTAAATCTTCTCTATTAAAAGGAGCTTGTTCTCCTGTACCTTGTATTTCTATAAATTCTCCCTTATCAGTCATTACTACATTCATGTCTACATGTGCATTTGAATCTTCTGTGTAGCATAAGTCCAACATACCTTCATTTTCTACAATACCTACACTTATTGCTGATACAAAGTTTTTAACTGGTATGGATTTTATCAACTTATCTTCTTTCAGCTTTTCAAATGCTAGTATTAATGCTACAAATGCTCCAGTTATAGACGCTGTTCTAGTTCCACCATCTGCTTGAATCACGTCACAATCAATCCATATTGTTTTTTCTCCTAATTTGTCTAAATCTACTACTGATCTTAAGGCTCTTCCTATAAGTCTTTTTATTTCTTGAGTTCTTCCTTCTAATTTACCTTTACTTGATTCTCTTCTTTTTCTACTTATAGTTGATGCTGGTAGCATTGAATATTCTGCTGTAATCCATCCTTTTCCTGTATTTCTTAAAAAAGGTGGTACTCTATCTTCTATCATTGCCGTACAAATAACCTTTGTATTTCCCATTTCTATAAGTACTGATCCTTGTGGATGTAATAAATAATCTTTAGTAATCTTTACATTTCTTAATTCATCATTTTTTCTACCATCTGTTCTATTCAAATTTTCACGTCCTTTAAGTTTTGTTATATATTATGATACCAAATATTTAATTTTATAACAAATTTAAAAAAGAAAAAAGGCATCAATTTGATAAGATGCCTTAAATTTAATATTTATTTGCAAATGTTGGTATAGTATCAGGTGATGAAAAATCTATTTTTGCTTCTTCAAGGGTTTTACCTTCAAAAAGTATTTCTACTTTTTCTATATCTTCAAATTGATCTAGTGTCAAAGCTATATTCTTATTCATAGAATCAAATGCTTGTTGATTTGTTATTGTATTCTTTGAAGCTTCAGATAAATCTATAAGGGCTACATTATCTTTAACTTCTATGCCTTTTAAATCAACACCCATAGGTATATCTGTATATAAGCCACTATCCTTTGGAGGACCCTCAAATAACTCTTCTACAGCTGTATATATATCCGAAGTAGAAGATGCTACTGTTTTTGTTACTGGAACATAATATTCATATTCACCATTTGTAGTCCCTTTATAATATACTACTACTTTAGAATCTCCATTATTATCTACTAGGTTTATATCTCGTCTTTCTATAGGCTCAGATATATCCGTTCCATAAGTTAAAGTTTCTTTTACTTCTCCTTCAATCATAAACTCTACCTTATCTATTGTAGAAAACTCGGTTAGAGTATATACTATTGCATTTACTAGACTTACTTCTTCAGTTTTATCACTAGTATTTAATATTTCTTTTGAAAAGTTGACTTTAGAAACTCCTGTTTCTTCATTCACAGACATTCCTAGAACTTGACTCCCAGTAGGAAGTACTGGAATTAATCCTGATTTAACCATATCAGTTTGGTTTTCATCATTATTTACCATATAAGATAATGTTTTTTTGGCAATACCTGTATCCCATGATATATTCCTACTCACAGGAATAAGTAGATTCCTTTTATCTTTGTAATATATTACTGTTTCCCTAGAATCTTTTTCATCCAATTTAATTTCTACAGTTTCAGTTTTCTTATCAGTCATTTCTTCTCTGTCATCTGGATCTCTAATCATCTCTTTCATTGATTGAAGCTTTGTACATCCTGTTGCTAAAAATATCATGATTAAAAGTAAAAAAACAGAAATACCTTTTTTAAAGCTCATATATTTACCCCCTTAGTTATCTATATATAAATTATATTAGAAGATAAGTCATACTATGAGTAAATATATTAAAAATTATAATTTATTTTACTACTTTATATAATTCATCACTTTCTGGAGGATTTATTTTTTCTTGATCCATAAATACACCACTATTTATAACTTCTCCTATAATATTTGCTTCAATACTTTCTTTTTTAAATTTATCTAATAAAAGATCAGCATTTTTATCTTCTGTAATTATTATAAGACTTCCACTAGCTATAAGCCTATATGGATCAATATTCAATTTATCACATATTACTTCAGTTGATTTTTCTAGTTTTATTTTGTCCTTATAAATTCTTATTCCTTTATTTATTGCAGATGATGCTTCATGTATCGCTCCAAATAATCCACCTTCTGTGATATCATGCATGTAATCTACACCTATTTCCCCTGCTATCATACCTTCTTTTACGACACTTATATCCTCAATTAAAGTTTTTGCTTCATTAATCAATTCATCATCTATATCCTTTTTTAATCTCTCTTCCAAATCATGAGCTATAATAGATGTTCCCTCTATAGCTATTTTCTTTGTAAGTATAACTTTATATCCTTCTTTAACTTTGCTAGCATCTAATACCTTTTCTTTTAATTGTTTTCCTATAGCTGTTGAATTTATAACTATCCTATTTACTGCACTAGTTATTTCTGTATGTCCTCCTATTATTTCAATATTTAATTCATTTGCTACATCTGTTGCATCTTTCATTATCTCTTTTATTTCCTCTTCTTTGGTATCAGGTGGTGCAAGTATTGTAAGTAATATGCCAATAGGTTCAGCTCCATTAGATGCTATATCATTTGCAGATATATGTATGGCAAGTTTTCCTATATTTTTAGCAGCACCTGTTATTGGATCTGTTGATAATACACATGCATATTTGCCAAAATCAACTACAGCACAATCTTCTCCTACTGCACCTCTTGTAATGACATCTTTTCTTTTGTTTTTAATTGAATTTAAAACTAAAGATTCTAATAATTCATTAGGTAATTTTCCTATTTCCATTTCAGATCTCCTTTTTAAAATATTTCTATTAGTATTATAATATCATAGCTTAGATTTTTTGTAATTATATTAGATAATTTGGGCAATATAATTTATAAGTTTAATTTAAATCTTAAATGGAGGAATGTGATTTATGATAAATTGTTCAGAAGAATGTATACATCAAGTAGATGGATTGTGTGATTTAACATGTATCATAAATTCTACTGGTATAGTAAAAAACAATTGTCCTCATTTTGATTATAAGGTTAAAGAAAAATAAATAAAACCCCAATTTAAGTTAAATTGGGGTTTTGCCTTATATTATTTTGTTATATAAGCTGTTTTATATCCATTTGTAATTGCAAGAGGAAGTCTTACGATTCCTTCTACTTTTGGATTTTGTAAATAAATTTTTACTGAATGATCTGTAGGAGATACAACCATTTCTTCCATTAAAATCTTTTCAGCATCCATCATTGCCTGCATACGCTCGTCACCTGTAGTAGTTTGAGCTTTTTCAATTAAAGTATCATACTCTTCATTAGACCAACCAGCAGTATTTTGTGGTCCACCTGTAATCCACATATCCATGAAAGTCATAGGATCATTATAATCTCCTACCCATCCTGAATATGAGAATGCAAAGTCTTTTTTGTTTTCTCTATCAATTTTGATTTTAAATGTAGCAGTTTCTATATCAACATCTACACCTAAATTTTCTTTCCAATATTGTTGCCAAATCTGTGCTCTTTGAAGTGAGTTTTCACTATCAAAAGTAAGGAATTTGATTCCATTCATATCTGCAACTGTTTTTCCTATTTCTTCTAGACCTTCATCTAGCATCTTCTTAGCTTCTTCAGCAGAAGATCCATTACCAACATCTTTAATTAATTCTCCATTAGCTTCTCTAAAAGTCTTTCCTTCAGGTCCTGGTATTCCAGGTGGTACAAAAGCCCATGCTGGAGGAACTATACCTTGATTTCTAGATTCTTGAATTTTAATTCTATCAATAGACATTGCAAATGCATTTCTTATTTTAGCATTTTTAAAGAATTCATTTTCTGTATTAAATGTATAATAGAAAGTTGATGCTTCTGGTGATTTAATTAAATCTTCTTTATATTTTTCTAAATATTGTGAAGGTACGTTTATAACGTCCAATTCACCAGTTTCATAAAGATTTATAATTGTATTAGGATCATTTGTCATAGCTCCTTCTATTCTTTGAAGTTTAACATTTTCAGCATCCCAATATTCTTCATTTTTCTCTAAATTAAGTTTATTTTCATGTTCCCATTCAACTACTTTAAACGCACCATTAAATATCATATATTCAACATCTGATGCATATTTATCTCCCCACTCTTTTACTTTATCTTCTCTTACAGGTAGGAAAATACTGTTTTGTAATTTACTTAAGAAAGCTGGGTTTGGAGAATTCAACATTACTTTTAAAGTTTTGTCATCTTCTGCTGTTACTCCAACTTCAGATGCATCTTTAATCTCTCCAGTGTTGTAAGCTTCTGCATTTACTATATCATATATCATGTATGCATAAGTAGAAGCAGTTTCTGGGTTTAGTCCTCTTTTCCAAGAATATTCAAAGTCACCTGCTGTTACAGGCTCTCCATCTGACCATTTAGCATCTCTTAATTTAAATGTATATTCTTTTCCATCTTCACTTACTTCCCAAGATTCTGCCATTCCTGAACCTTCAGTAGCTTCTCCCTCTTCATTAAGTCTTATAAGACCATCTAATGTATCTATAAGAATTCTGCTTGAAGTAGCATCTTGTGATATTTGAGGGTCTAAACTAGGTGGCTCTGATTGCCAGTTCATCTTTAATACCTGCTCTTCTGCAAGTTCTCCACTTGCTGAATCATCATTAGAATCATCATTAGCGGAATCGTTGTCATCTCCACCACAAGCAGTAAGTGCAAGTGATCCTACAAGAACAAGTACTAATAATAATGATAATAATTTAGTTCTTTTCATTAATTATGTCCTCCATCCAATTTTAAATTAATCACCCTTTTACGTACTGTTTCAAATTTTCTAAAAATTCAAAAGTGATTTACATAGAATTATAAGATAGATCAAAAAAAAAGTCAAAAATATTAAGTTTTTTATAAATATTTAAATAATGATATTTATTATAAAGTGATTAAACTCTGGCACCCAGTATAGTATAAGAAGTTTTTGTTAAATATTATACTTTTATTCTTTATAAACTTTTTGTAATAGAGTAGGAGGTAAATAATTATTTTATTTACCGACCTCTCACACCACCGTACG
>NZ_JBQCYD010000076.1:0-6205 GCF_052088025.1 Senegalia sp. (in: firmicutes)
CATACGTTTTAATTGTTATAATTTCAACAATTCTTTTTGTATGATTAGGGTGTACTCAAAACATGCATCTAATTTAAATATTTTATGTATATAACTGAAATAGTTATATCAATAGCTATAATGATATCTACAATAATTCGATTATCGTCTATGAAAATATCAACTATTTGACCTAAAGAAATAATAGTAAGTATTAAGATAGTAATATTCAAAAAATTTATTTATCATCCCGTCAATTTCTGTTGTTCACTTCTTAGATTATGAAACGTAAATATTTTATTTAGTCATTCTTTATGCAACGGTGTATCAATATACATAGTTTATGCTAAGAGGTTTATAGTTTAATACAGAAGACATAATAAACCCATTGTTAATCATTCTAAAATGTGCTTTATCATTATGGATTTTAGAAGGAGTTTTTGGTTCTAATATATATTATTTGGTTTATTTAAACTCATTCTTTCTTCTCTAATAAATTTAAATTTTCTAATTCTTTTTTTATTTTAGTTACTTTTGAGTTCTGAAATTGAAAAGCTCAGATAAGTCTTTGGTAGTAAATATTAAACATTTTCATCAGCTCGGTTATTCATTTTAAATAATTTAAAATTTTTCTATTAATAAATTATAAATCTACATTTTATAAAGTTTAAATTTATCCTCTGTTGTTTTGGAATCGTTGTCTGGTATATTAATATCAACGGCTACTACTTCAACTACAGTTAGTGCACTGTTACTTATATTGATAATAGTAAAACTAATTGCACATCATTTGTATACTGCTAATAATTTTACATTAGAACATCAATTTTAAAACCTCCACACTTTTAAGCATTATTACTTTAAAATACTTTTAAAAATCTACAACATTTAAAAGTAATAAAAAAGATTGAATAGGAGTAATATAATGATAGATAAAAAAAAGAAACATACTTTCATCACTTTAGGCTTACGATTAAATGAGGATGGTTCTTTAGAAAATGAAGCAATTGGGAGACTAAATAAGACATTAGAAGCATACAATAGGGAAAAAAAATCATTTATTATAGTTTCTGGAGGTAATAAAAAAAACAATAAAACTGAATCAAAGGCGATGAAAGAATGGCTGGTGCGTAGAGGGGTGCCGGAGCATAAAATTATAGAAGAAAATGAGTCTAAAGATACTGTAGAAAATGCTATTTATTCTATGCACATCGTTAATAAAGAAAAATTTCAATCATTTTCATTAATAACAAGTGATACACATATAAAAAGAGCCTTTATTTTATTTAAAAGATTAGATTTTTACAATAAATTATCATCATTTATTACCTTTACCACAGAAAAATTAACAACTTCACTAAATTGTCGAGAAGATGAGCTAATAAAAAAAAACTTAAAAGAGTTAAATAAAAGGATAAAAAGTATCGAATATGATCATAACCGTGATTAAGTTAATATAAAATAGGCTTTACATTAGTAAGTATATTGTATATTGTATATAGTATATAGTAAAAGAATATTTACATTAATTTATTTAAAATTTTACAACATTAAAATTTTGATTTATTATTAGAATTTAAAAATTTAGAATTAGTGTGTTTCTATCTTATAAGAAAGGAGGGGGGAAAGCATGATGATTTCAGTTATTCTTCCAGTATACAATGCTGAAGATTATATAGAAGAGTGTTTAGACTCGCTATTGGGACAAACTATTGGTGAGAAAAATATTGAAGTGATTTTAGTAAATGATTGTTCTCCAGATAATAGCGAAAGTAAAATAATGCAATATTCAAATAAATTCACAAACTTTCAATATATCAAGTTAGACCAAAATCAAGGTGCACCAGGAAAGGTAAGAAACATAGGCGTTGAGTTATCTAATGGGGATTTTATTCATTTTCTAGACCCTGATGATATTTTGGATATATATGCATATGAAACATTAATGCATTATATAACCCCAAAAGATGATTTTGTTATGGGAAAATTGCTTTCATTTAATGAAGATGGTTCAACTTTTCAACATATAACTTTTAAAGATTATAAAATGAACAAAACCTACATAAATACAACTTTAGAAGATACACCATTCTTTGCTCAAGTTAAAGTAGGCGTTGTATTAAAATTAATTAGAAAATCATTTTATATTGATAATAATATAAAATTCGTAGAAGGAATGCGAAATGGTGAAGATAGACTAGTAGATGCAATGCTTTATACAAAGGCAAGATCATTCTCTTATGTACCTTTTACAATTTACTATTATAGAAATAGAAATATTGGGGATAATCTTTCTCTAACTCACCAAAATATTGTTGATTTAATATATAATGATATTGATGCTTATTTCATGTGCTATAAAAATTATAACGATGAAAGTTTGCAATTTTTTAAAGTGAATGTTCTTAGATCAATATTTTGGAAGGTAATTGACGAAGAATTTTATGAATTAAATTACAATATTCAAATAGATATATTGAAAAAAATTAAAAAAATAATACAAGGATACAATACAGAGATAATGGGTTTATATTTCAATAATGAGTTACCTATTATTAAATTGATAAATCAAGGTGATCTTTCACTTGCTATTTCTTATGCTTCTTTATTAGAAACAAGAAAAAGGTACTTTTTCAATGGTATAACATTAAATAATAAAGTTAATGAGTTAGAAGCATTTAAAAAAAGTAAAAGTTTTAAATTATATAAAATCATTTCAGTTTTGAAATCTATAATATTTGGTGGTAGGCAATGAAAATTTTACTTATTATATTCAAACTAAAAAATAAAAATGTAAGAAATTTTAATCATTTGTTAAATTCTTCATATTTCTCAGACGTTGTAGTGGTCGATGGAGATCTTGATCAATTTTCTTACCAAATAAAACATAAATATGATTATATTTTATTTGGTAATCCTAATTTTGAGATAGAATTACAAGATATAAAACATGGTATTCAACAAATTGAAAATTCCAAAATAAACATTGTTCAATGGACACTTCGAAATCCTAATTATATAAAAAGTAACAAATATAATTTTTATAGTTATAGAGAGTTGTTTTCTCCAGTGTTAGTTCCTTTAGATTCACAAAAATCAACTATAGACTTACAGACCTATTTTAATGCAATAACTTATGTGAAGGAAAAAGCATACGTTGGGAGCCGTTATATTGGGAGAGACTTGAGAAACAAAGGATATAAAGAAGATTTAATTAACCTTACTACAGCACTTCTAAAATATACTTCCGTTAAAAAATTAATTCATATATATGAAACAGAAAAAGATATAGTTAAATTTTTAGATTTTATTATCGATAATCAAGTTTTTGAAAGAAAAATTGACAAGAATACACAAATTAGATTATTAATTCTAATAAATCAAAAATTTAATAATATTAAATTATTACAACTAAAAAAACATACTAATTTATACCTTGTCTATAGACTAGTATTCAAAAATTATTATGACGAAGCTTTGTCTGCTTTAACACTTTATAGAAGTAAACGTTATTGGTATAATATTGAAAAAGAAATGGCAGATAAATTGGGAAATGTTGATTTTGATGTAAAAGAAACGAAGGCATGGAAAGATACACAAAAGTTTCGGAATTTAAGAATTTTTTCAAAAAACTTATTTTTAATCTTAGAAAAACAATTTTTAAAAATTTTAGTTAACCTAATTCGTCATTTTAGTTCCAAAACAATATGGCTTATATCAGAGAGAAAAGATAGCGCTTCTGATAATTCATATTTTTTATTTAAATATATAAACAGAAATAGAAACGATATTATTTCCTATTATATTCTTGATAAAACAGCACGTCAGTCTAAAAAGAAAGTTGAAAAAGTGGGCAAAGTAGTAAATTTTTCCTCATTAAAACATAAATTACTTATGCTTCTTGCAGATAAGTATATTACAGCTTTTACTATTGAAGAAACAATGATCCCTTATGACATAGAAACATATAAAAAAATATATAAAAAAGAACTTTTAGAGAAAGATATTATCTCAATTCAACATGGTATGATTATGAACAATATTTCTCCTTATTTACATAAGAATAATTATTTAATTGATTATATTACTGCTAATAATAAATATGAAAAGAACATTATAATTGAAACTTTAGGTTTTAATGAAAGTAACGTATTAATAACTGGTATGACAAGACATGACAATTTATCGGAAAGTTCAATTTCTCCTCAAAAAACTAATGAAATTCTATTTATGCCAACTTGGCAGCGCGGTTTGCAAAACTTAACTATACCTCAATTTTTAGAGAGCAATTTTTATAAAAAAATATATGATCTACTTAGAAATAAAGACTTTATAAACTTTTTAAAAGAAGAAAATTTATGTTTAAACGTGTTGATGCATCCGCAATTTGAGAAATATGTTCAATATTTAGAAATTGATGAAACAGAAATAACTTTTGTATCTATGAAGGATATAGAAGTCTCTGATATGATTGCTAAATCTAAATTTTTAATTACTGATTTTTCTTCTATAGCAGTAGACTTTTTATTCCAACAAAAAAATATCATTTTCTATCAATATAACAAATATGCTTTTCACCATGTTCCTTCTAAACAAATTAAGTATTCAGATATAGGACAAGTAGCATTAAATTTGAATCAACTTATAACTAGTTTGAGAAAAATTAAAAGTAATAATTATAATCTTTTGTCGGAGTATAAATCTTCATATGAAAAACTTTTCGAAGTTAAAAAAGATACACAAAAAAAATTAGTAGACACTATAATAAATTTACCTTAGCCAAATACATTGGAGGTGATTCTTATTTTTTCAGTTATTATCCCCACATATAATAGTGAAAATGTAATAGACAAAACATTAAATAAATTACTGAAACAATTACCTTATTTAGATGATGAAATTATTGTTATCAATGATGGGAGTAAAGATAGGACTAAGCAAAAACTCAAGCAATTTGAAAAATATAATCAAATAAAGGTTATCCATCAAACGAATCGAGGTGTGAGCGCATCTAGAAATGTCGGTATTAGTCAAATTAGTTTAACAACGCAATATGTTACTTTTCTTGATGATTCAGATAGCGTAAGTGACAATTTCTTTATGGTTGCTCAAAAATTTTTTAATAACTATCCAAATATTTCTATATTAAGTATACCTATTTTATTATTACATAACTGTGTACAAATAAATCATAATAGTGGAAAAGAAACAGAAAAAAGCGAACAAATTTTCGATATTATAGAGCAACCAACGGAACTTCAATATCATATCGGTGGAATGGTTTTTAAAAAATCTTTATTTGAACAAGAAAAGTATTATTTTGATGAAAATGCTAAATATTGGGAAGATGCTAAACTTATTAACACAATTTTTTTAGACAAACGATTCTATGGTGTTTCACAAAATGCAAAATATTATTATGATAAGAAAAATGAAAACTCATTAAGTCAATTAGCATGGCGTTATCGTTACCGTTATTCTCCACAAATCATAAATAACTATATGCCTCTAATTCAAAAATCGATTCAAATTTATGGGAAATCATTAGAATATATTCAGCATTTAATTGCCAGTCACTTTGTCAGTTATATACATGAAAACAATCAAATGTTATTAGTTGATAAGTTTCTATTTGAAGATTGTTTTTTTAAAAAAGAATCTATTAAATTATTTAACTATATTAGCCTTCAAACTATTGATAATTTAAATATACCAAATAGATATAAGGCATTTTTATATTCAATAAAAGGAGAAAATTTTCCTAATAAATTATATATGAAAAATATTACGATTTATATGCATGGTTATGAAATCTTTAAAGGGAAACTACATTTCTCTCTTTCTCATGAAGCCTACGGCTTATCAAAGAACACTTCCATATACGTTCGGAATCGTAACGGCAAAATATCTTATGCACAATTATTATCTAGTAATACATCAATTATGTTAGGTAAACAAATTTTTGATATTAGCAAAAATAAATATAAAATAAAAATATCGTTAAGTTCAATATTGTTTGGAACATATTTTTATATTAATGACAAATCTTTCAATAGTTTTAAAATTGTCAAAAGCGAACCGATCTTTAAACGTATTTTTTCCACTTTCATTAAAAAATTTTTTTACATTAAATCTATACATGCTCATTAGTTATAATTCGTTAGACTTTCTGGTTCTGTTGCAAAGTAAAAAATATAGCTAACCACTAATTTATCATGTCAGTGTT
>NZ_JBQCYD010000077.1:0-5684 GCF_052088025.1 Senegalia sp. (in: firmicutes)
TTAAAAGTGACAGAGTATTTCTAAATCGCTTGTACCCAGAACAAAGTCCAACTTGTAGGTTTCCTATAACTACCGGTGGCAAACTATTTGTTTATTGTATTAAGCATGGCTTATCGGTATATTCAGGTAATCTATAATTAAATCAATATTATCTTCCTGGGATGTATATGTTTGTTGTACTGTCCATGGCTTTTTTCAATTTTAAACGTTGTTTAAAACAACTTATTGTGTTAAAATATATGCTGATACAAATAAGAGTTTAGGAGGAACCGAAACTATGACAGCCTCAATGCGTTTAAGATAAGCTGGCAATAAAAAAAAGCAGAATCTATACCCGATGATAGGCTTTTTTGTTGTGCTTATTTATACGATATTGAGCATTCATTAGTTACGGTGAGATATAAGTTATTTAACTATACCTTTATTTAACTATGTCTTTAATATGAATGTTTCCAAATTGTATGTATGCAGACCAAAAGCCACATTGTGGATTTAGGCCTGCATTTTTTATTGCCTAGAATGCTATTCAAAATAGAAATTCAAGCAAAATAATATGCAGGAGATAATATAAATGGAAAAATACAACAATTGGAAACTTAAGTTTTATACAATATGGGCAGGGCAGGCAGTATCATTAATCACTAGTGCCATCCTGCAAATGGCGATCATTTTTTACCTTACAGAGAAAACAGGATCTGCGATGGTCTTGTCTATGGCTTCACTAGTAGGTTTTTTACCCTATGCGGTCTTTGGACCAGCCATTGGTGTATTAGTGGATCGTCATGATAGGAAGAAGATAATGATTGGTGCTGATTTAATTATCGCAGCAGCTGGGGCCGTGCTAGCTATTGTTGCATTGTATATGTAGTTACCTATCTGGATGGTTATGGTAGTATTGTTTATCCGTAGCATTGGAACATCTTTTCATACCCCGGCTCTCAATGCGGTTACGCCACTTTTAGTACCAGAAGAACAGCTTACGAAATGTGCAGGCTATAGTCAGTCTTTGCAGTCTATAAGCTATATTGGATAGGTTACACTAAATAGGACAGATGTTCTTCGAACGTGATATAATAATATTAGGAGGAGAAAATCATGTCAAAAAAATACTATGAGGAAAATTTCAAGAAGCAGCTTGTTAATATATACGAGAACAGGTTTAAATAATGAACACTCTTTACATATTGTGATCTAAGTATTGTTTATAATCAAATGAATAAATAGGAATTTAGAGGGGGCTTGAGGCTTTGCGAGAACAGGGATTTACAAAAAGGGACTGGGTACTTTTTAAAAACAAAATTGCTGATTGGCAGGAATCCTATATGGATAAGCTCAATAAGGAATATATAGAATTACTAAGAGAAGACGCTGATCCATCAGAAAAATTTTGGAAGCTGAACAAGAGAATAAAGGAAGATAGGCAGAAGACTGGCGTTCAATTAGAAATGAGCCGGTCGAGGCTCATTAGTAACATCGTTTCTCTTATAGTCGATGGTGCAATTAGTTTTGAAAATCTAGAAGAGTTCAGTGATGAATTGAAAGAAACTGTAAGTTATTTTATTGGGAGATAGTTTAGAGTTTATTAAGTTTTGAAGTGTAAAAAGGAGCTAAGATAATGTGGAGGGATTTATTTCAAGATGATATATTGGGAAGAGGGGTAGATTATTTTATTCGTAATCTTGTTGAAAATATATATGTTAAAGACAATATAATAGAAGCTACTGTATACGGAACTGAGAAATATAAGGTTGAGATTATAAAAGAGGATGAAGAAGTTATAGATTTAAGCTGTAGTTGTCCATATGCGGATGCTGGGAACAATTGTAAACATATGGCTGCAGTATTATTTTATTTAGAAGACAAAGAGAATATTTTGTTGGGGCAAGATATAGAGGAAAACATTGGTAAATTAGTAGAAGATGCAGAGATTGCATTAATTAAAGAATTTTTAATTGATATTTTAAAAAATGATGAAAAGTTAATAAACAGATTTAAAAGTAGATTACAGTGTGATATTTCACCAACAGATATGAAGCGTTATAAAAGTCAAGTAAATAATATTTTTAGGAGATATGCAGGATATGATGATTTTGTTGACTATAAAAATGCCCGGGGCTTCATATCAGAACTTGAAGAAATTCTAGATAATAATATACAAGCAATGCTAGATAATAATCAACTTACAGAGGCCTTTGAACTTACTAATTATATATTTATTAAAGTTGCAAATCAAGATATGGATGATTCAGATGGTGGAACTGGTCAAATAGCCAACAGTTGTCTAGATATATGGCAAGAGATACTATATAAATGTGATATTAAACTTAAAAGAGAAATCTTTAATTGGTTTAGTGATCATTTGCATGGTTCAGTTATAGATTATATGGAGGATTATATAGAGCAGATTATTTTTGATGATTTTAAAGAAGAAGAATTTATGGAAGAAAAGGTTATATTTCTTGATAAGAAGATAAAAGAATATAAAAAAGAGGACAATTCATGGTTCAA
This sequence comes from Senegalia sp. (in: firmicutes), assembly GCF_052088025.1. Classification (NCBI taxonomy): domain Bacteria; kingdom Bacillati; phylum Bacillota; class Clostridia; order Eubacteriales; family Clostridiaceae; genus Senegalia; species Senegalia sp. (in: firmicutes). The sequence continues at coordinate 2,509 of NZ_JBQCYD010000077.1, forward strand.
TAGTTATAGTCTTGGGGAAATGGTATTACGGCGTATAAATATTATGGAGGAAAGAAAAGTAAATCAAAATATAATTGAAGAATATTGCAGACAAAATCTGGAAGTTAATGAGGTTAGAAAATATTATATTGATATTTGCATTAATAAAAAAGATTATGATATGGCAATTTCCCTACTTAAGGAAGGTAAAGATAAAGAAAAGGTTTTTCCAGGAATTGTACTCAATTATAGTTTGAAGTTAAAGAACTTATACAAACAAATTGGAGAACAGAAATTATATGAAGAAGAACTATGGTCATTAGTATTAAACTATAATCAGGGGAATGTAGAATTATATAAAGAGCTAAAATCAATTTATACAGATAAAGAATGGCTGGAAAAGAGAGAAATAATATTTAGTAAATTATCTCCTTATAGAGGAATCGATAAACTATATGAGTTAGAAGGATTATATGATAGATTGGTTGATATGGTTATAAATACCCAGGGGCTATATATGCTGATTGAGTATGAAGAAATTTTAAAAGATATTTATCCAAAAGAGCTCCTCAATAAATATGAAAATACAGTAAAGGTTATGGCAACAAATACTTCGGGCAGAGCACATTATAGAGAGATAGTATCTATTTTAAGAAGAATGAAAAAATATCCAGAAGGTAAAGAAAAGGTATCGGAAATTGTAAATGAGTGGAAATCAAAATATAGGAACAGACCTGCAATGATGGATGAATTAAGTAAATTATAGTATACGAAGATTCTTTTATTATGGATAGGTTATACTAGATAGGACAGATTTGCCCCGAATATGATTTAATAACCGATAACTAGGTCCGGCAAAGGATTTAATTACGCTATTATGAATTAAGCCGTCAATAATAGTAGCAGCCATTATTTCATCATTAAAGATATTCCCCCATTCTCCAAAGTCTACCTGTAACACACCACCACCATGCTCTAGTTACAGTATCTCTGTGGACTATTAATCTTTTTGCAATGCTTCAAATATATTACATGGGAAAATTCGGTAAAGGTGGTATACTTTTTGATTTGCAAGCCTATTCTATTGATACATATTTAGTTTAGGATGTGCAGTATAACCAGGGCAAAGTTTAGGTCAGTAATGACCAAGTAAACTTTGCTCTTTTTTATGCCTAAAAACAGAAAGAAAGGATTGAGAAAAATATCAAAATTATTTATGTATGGAACATCCTTGGAAGGGATAGAGAAGCAGCTAATGGTTATGTAGATTGCAAATTTAGTGTGATTAATGTTGATGATAGCTGCAAGAACTGTGGATATAATAATTTAAATTTCAAAGTCAATGTGTATAAGAAAATATATAAGGGATTAATATTGAAGTGCTTTGGAAAAAGAAAGGTTCTATAATTTTCTTAAAAACAAGAGTTATTGTTAAAAATTAATAATGAAAAATCTTTAAGGGAATATGTATAAATAATAAATTTATGGACAAGCTATTACTACCAAAGAAAAGAAAGGGGTAAGTAAATATGAAGATTACACCAAGAATAGTTTTAGCTAATCTAGAAGAATATTTAGATTTATTTAATTTTAAATTATCAGAAGGAGCAAGAAAAGCTTTAAATGAGGTTGAAGAATTTGCGTATAAGTGTGATAACCCATCAAATTACAATCTATTTTTCAGCAAAGCGATACAAAATTCAAATCTTATACAAAAAGTATTTGAAAATTTTAGGACAAAACCAGATTTAATAGCATTAAAATTAGAGAAAGATTATTATAGATGCATAGATAAAATAGCAAAATATAATAATGATTCTTGTGGCTATTTAGAAATAGATTGCAGGCATAGAATTGAAAAAGCATCCATAATTGATATTGCCTTAGAATATGCTGTAAAGGGTAATAGGAATATATTACAAACTGAAGATATATTTTTAGCAGCTATGGAAGACTATGAAAGAATTTTACAGGAAGATGATTCACATTGGGTAGATAAGAGGTTAAATAAATCAGATATAACATTTTCCCATGTGTGTGGTTATTATGATGATAATCTAGATATTAAATTTGAGGATATAAAAGAAGCTATACTTTATAATAAATATAATATAGATATAAAGGCTGCATAGGTTAGATATGAGAATATACAAATTAATATTTATTAATAATTTGTAAAATGAATAGCAAACCTATCATAATTATGCTATAATAAAGTCATAATATTAACGGGGAGGCGATATTATGATAGAAATAAGACCAATAAAGGATTTGAGAGATACAACTGAAATATCAAAACTTTGTCAAGAAAGCAAGGAACCTATTTATATTACAAAGAATGGTTATGGACATTTAGTTGTTATGAGTATGGAAACTTATAAAGATAAATTAGCAAAAGCAGATTTATATGAAAAGTTAGCAGAGGCAGAGAATCAAATAAAAAATGGAGAAAAACTTTTAGATGCTGAAGCAGTATTTGAAAGTTTAAAAAATAGATATGGCAAATAACTATACTATAAAGATGACTCCAAAAGCGGCAGAGGATCTAGACAATATTTATCAATATATATCAGAAGAATTATTTGTAACATCTTCAGCTACAAATATTTTAGAAAGAATAGAAAAAGGAATCATGGGATTAAGAGAGTTTCCTTTTTCATGTAATTATGTGGTTGATGAATATCTAAGAAATAAAGGTTATAGAAAATTAATAGTTGATAATTATATTGTGTTTTATTTACTTGAGGAAGAAAATCATCAAGTTATTATCATGAGAGTTCTGTATGGAAAACAAAAATATGAGAATTTACTTTAAATACACCTATTAATTTGGGTGTATTTAATTTGAATATAGGGGGCTATAAAGTTTAAAGTAGATACCCACAAGGGGTTAATATCCTCATACGACATCATTATTATCCTCTCAAGGCACGTTGAGACGGTTGTTTTGATAGAGAAGAAATAGTTAATAGAATCAAGGGGTTCAGGGGACAATCAATGATACAGTACCATGTGTTTTAAGTCTTGGGGAACAGAAAAGAACATATTTGAATGAATCATTGATTTGTAGGAATTATTATATCTTGACTTCTGAAAAGTGTTATCGCATCACAAAATATGCTGCAAGGAAGCTCCCATTTTAAAATGTGGAGAGGAATTGCAGCTTTTTATTTAAATATTTAATATATATTTATATT
>NZ_JBQCYD010000078.1:0-5468 GCF_052088025.1 Senegalia sp. (in: firmicutes)
AATAAAACATGCTTAGAAGACTTAATAAAAAGTGCTTCTAAACATATTATACGAGAGGTGATTGATATGAAAATTTTAGAAAATGATTGGAATGATCTATTAGAAGATGAGTTTGAAGAGGAGTATTATTTGGAACTTAGAAAGTTTTTGATAAATGAATATAAGACTAAGACTATATATCCAAATATGCATGATATATTTAATGCCTTACATTTCACTTCCTATAAGGATGTAAAGGTAGTTATATTGGGTCAAGATCCATATCATGGAGCAAATCAAGCTCATGGTTTGAGCTTTTCTGTAAAACCACAAGTAAAGACCCCTCCCTCTCTTAAAAATATATATAAGGAATTAAATAGTGATTTAAACTGTTATATCCCCAATAATGGATATTTAAAAAAATGGGCTGACCAAGGGGTACTCCTTCTTAATACAGTACTGACTGTTAGGGCTGGTGGAGCAAATTCTCATAGAAATATGGGTTGGGAAATTTTCACTGATAAAATAATTGATTTACTAGATCAAAGAGAAGATCCTATTGTTTTCATTCTTTGGGGAAAAAATGCTGAGTCAAAAGAAGTTTTAATAAAAAACCCAGTACACTTTATAATAAAATCTGCTCATCCAAGTCCCTTTGCAGCTTATAGAGGTTTTTTTGGCAGTAAGCCTTTTTCTAAAACTAATGAATTCTTAAAATCAATTGGAAAAGAAGCTATAGATTGGCAAATTGAAAACATATAGGTGCACCTATATGTTTTCAATTTAAATTATATTTTATTATAATCATTAATCAATTTTTACAACTTGTAAGGATACAACTTTTTTGCCTTCATAAACTGTTTGTTTTCCAACTTCTTTAAATCCAAATTTTTCATGAAATACTAATGAACCTGGATTAGGAGGTTTAATATCAATTTCAGCTGATACATAAGGCACATCATTTGATTTTGCATGACTGATTACAGATTCATACAAAGCTTTTCCTAGTCCCTTACCTTGCATTTTTACAGATACTACTACCCTATCTATGTATAAAAATTCTTTATAATTATCAGCAAACCACAAATAATTAACGCTATCATATTCTTTGTTTTCTCTAAAAGTCAAAACAAATGCTTCTACATTTTTATCTACTTCTACTATCTTCATCATTTCTGATTCAGATATAATTCTCTTAAGCTTATCCTTTGTTAATGGTGATAAAAAATGTACTGACTCATCATTTAATTCAAGCACTCTATCATAATCCTTAGTTTCAAAATCTCTTATTATCATATTTTCCATTTCTTAACTCCTTTTATTATTTTTAATGTTTCATCTAAATAAAGTATATGAAACACCATTGTTTTTATTATAACATATTTATTATAATAAAAAGGAATTATCTAATATGACTAAAATTAGCCTCATTATCAGATAATTCCTTTCTATTATTCAAAAACTAATATTTTTTAATCTACAACCGGTAGCCATCCTTTAGTATTAATAAGTTTCTTCCATAATGGGTCTGGAATGACTAATTTATCTTGATCTTTTTTAGATAATGTAGTTACAATCTCAGATTCTTTTCCTTCCTTTACCTTTTCTACCCAATCTGGTTCCATGAGTAGTTCACGGCCAAGGGCCACCATATCAACGCCTTCATCTAATGCTTTTTTAGCTTCTTTGGGTGTATGAATTGAACCTACGCCAATTAATGGTAGTCTATTATTAATTGTTTCTAACAGATATTCTATACGAGTTTTTGTATCTTCAACACCTCTTCTAGGTTTAGACCAAAAATCCATAAGTGATACATGAAGATAATCTAAATCTTTATCAGACAGCTCATCTACTAATTTGAGTGTATCTTTCATTGTAATTCCTGGTGTTGATGGCTCTTCTGGTGAGAATCTATACCCTATGATAAAAGATTCATCTGCATGAGATTTTACTACCCTTTTAACTTCATCTACAACCTCTAAAGGAAATTTTAATCGTTTTTCTAAACTTCCTCCAAATTCATCTTCACGCCTATTAGAATGTGGTGAAAAGAATTGATGTATTAGATATCCATTTGCTCCATGAATCTCTACACCATCAAAACCTGCAGAAATAGCTCGCCTAGTAGTATCACCAAATGCTATAATAATATCATTTATCTGATCTTTAGTTAAGGCTTGAGGTATATTAGAACTTCCCTCTGCCGCTATGTCACTTGCACTAAATATTTTCCCATTTGGTACTATATCAGGCGGACATGCTCTACCCCCATGAAAGATTTGAAGTACTGCTTTAGCACCTTGATTTTTTATAGTATCTGATAACTTTTTTAAGCTTGGAATCATATCATCACTATCTCCTGCAAATTCTCCTTTAAATCCTTTTCCATTTGGTGTAACATACGTGCAGGCAGTAATTACCATTCCTACACCCTTGGACCTACGTATATAATAGTCTAACTCAGCATCTGATACAGTTCCATCAGAATTAGAAGAGTAATTAGTCATAGGAGCCATTACAATTCTATTTTTTAACTGGATATTATTTTTAAATGTAAAATTATCAAATAATGCTTTATAATCTGAATTCATATAATCAATACTCCTTTATATTTTAGAATTTATTTTTAAATTATTCAACATTCATATATTTACCCAGCTTTTTAAATTTCTAATCACTCTTATTTATGGTAAGGTTCTCCCTTACTTATCCTAAACGCCCTATAAATTTGTTCAAGTAATATAAGCCTCATCAATTGATGTGGAAATGTCATTTTTGAAAATGATAGTTTAAAATCACTTTTTTTCACCACTTGATCAGATAAACCTATTGATCCACCTATTATAAAAGTTATACTACTTATACCTTTCACCCCTAAATCATCTATTTTTTTAGATAATTCTTCTGATTTTAACTGCTTTCCTTCTATGCATAATGATATTATATAGGAGTTGTTTGGGATTTTAGATAAAATTTTTTCGCCCTCTTTATTTTTTATGATATCCTCTTCTGATTTTGACATATTTTCTTTTGTAGCTTCATCTTTTATTTCTATTATTTTAAGTTTTGAGTATGCTGAAAGTCTTTTTGTAAATTCTTTTATGCCATTTATTATGTATTTCTCTTTTATCTTACCTACTGCTATTACTGTGATATTCATTCTATTAACACACACCTTTAATATAAAAACTTCTTTTGATTATTTCTAATGTTTCACGTGAAACCTTTTCCTGCTTGTCCTATATGCTTATTTGAAGCTTACACTACTAAAAATTTGGGGGATTTATCACATTTGTCACATATTGATGGACTCATCCAATCTGTAAATGATACGCTATCTAAGTTGTAAATATCTGGTGGTTGCTCATATATCTCTACAAATTCATCTATTGCTTCTTCTAAATGTTCATTACATACCACATACATCAAATCACTCCTAATCTAATATTTTTCTATATTTAAGTTTCTTTATATTCTTTATTATATTATATCCTATTTTCCTGAAAATAACTAAAGACTTGGCAAAAAAACTGCCAAGTCTTTAATATTATCTATTTTGTGGTGCCTTATCAAATGTTATCTCTATATTTTCTGCTTTTCCATTTCTAATTATTTCTATTTTTGCATTGTCTCCAGGTTTATAATTATATAATGCCTTTCTAAGGGTTGTGAAGTTTGTAACCTCTAAATCACCTATTTTTGTTATTATATCATTTGCTTGCAAGCCTGCTTTTGAAGCTGGTGAATTTGCTGATACTTCAACTACTACAAAGCCTTTTTCAGCTTCTATATCTACTCCTAAGGCTTTTTCATATTTTTCTATTTCAAGACCTGATACTCCTATAAAAGCCATATTAAATTCACCTTCAGATATTACTTGATCTATTATTGGCTTTGCAATATTTATAGGTATTGAAAATCCAAGTCCTTCTGCTGATTGTATTTTTGCTGTATTTACTCCTATTACTTCTCCTTGACTGTTTAATAATGCTCCACCACTATTTCCTGGATTAATAGAGGCATCTGTCTGAATTAAATTTTCCATTACTATACTTTCTGATGAAATTGTTCTATCCAGTCCACTAATTACTCCTGATGTAACTGTTCTTTGGAATTGTAATCCTAATGGATTTCCTATTGCTATTGCCTGTTCTCCAACTATAAGTTCATCTGAATTTCCAAGTTCTGCTGCTGGTAGATTTTTTTCATTTACTTTTATTATAGCTAAATCTAATGTTGAATCTTGCCATAATACCTGTGCTTTTGTTTTTGTTCCATCTTCAAATTGTACTGTGATATCATCTGCATTTCCACCATCGATTACATGTGAATTTGTAAGTATAAACCCATCACTATCAACTATAACTCCTGAACCTACTCCTTGGCTTGGTACTTCATTTCCAAATAAGTTTTGTTCAGTTGTTGTGGTTGTAATACCAACTACAGAATTCATAGATTTTTTTGCTACTGCTGATACTGTGTTTATATCATCCTTAGTGTTTATCTTTATTGTTTCATTTCCAGCTTTATTCATATTGCTGCTATTACTTTCAGGAAAAGGTATTATATTTCCATAAAGATAAGTTGGTGCAATATATGCTACTATAAATCCTCCTATAAGGGCTGAAACAAGTGCTATTAGCATATATGAAAAAAACCCACCTCTTTTTTTCTTTTCCTTATATACTATTTGTTTTTCTCTAGCTGGTCCCATAGGACTATGCCAATCTTTATTTTCTCTTACAGATTCTTCTTCAAAATTATTGTTATCGTCATTGTACTCATCACTCATCACTTTTTCCTCCTTTTAAACTATACAAAAGACAGTGGGATCACTCCTATTTGCAACTACAAGGTCTATATCTTTGTTTAACTTTATACCCTTTTCTGTCATTATGTTAACAACTGTTTGATAGGCAAGTTCAGGAAAATTATTTTCTCTACTTAGATGACCTAAAAATATCTTTTGAAATTTATCTTTAAATATTTCTGCTATCAGATTACCTGCATCTTCATTTGATAAGTGTCCCTTTTCAGATAATATTCTTTTCTTTAAATAATAAGGATAAGCTCCTATTTTTAGCATTTCTATATCATGATTTGATTCAAGCATTAGCAAATCTGAATCCTTTATTTTTGATTTCATATCTTCTGTTATTATACCAGTATCAGTTACTATGCTTATTTTTTTATTCTTATAATTCAAGCTATATCCTAGTGAATCCACTGCATCATGACTTGTGCTAAATGTGTCTATTCCAATATTGCCTATTTCAAAATTATCATTATTATTTATTATTTTTATATTTTCATCATCTAATTTCCCTAGATATTCTCTCATGGCTTCCCAAGTATTATTATTTGCATAAATGGGGATATTAAACCTTCTAGATAGTATTCCTGCACCTTTTATATGATCCTTATGTTCATGGGTAACGGTAGATGTCAATATAGTTGACGCATTAATTTTAAATTAATTAATTATT
>NZ_JBQCYD010000079.1:0-5103 GCF_052088025.1 Senegalia sp. (in: firmicutes)
TTTGTAACCTTTTCCTTTTCTATTTCATCTATCATATTCAAAGAACCTATATTTTTTTCTGGATTATTCACCATCTCTAATAATAAATAATCCAATTTTTCTAAAATAAATTTTATTTCATGAGCTGAATATTTACTAGTATTATATAAAATATCAAAAGTTAAAGTATCTTTAACATCTACTCCTATACAAATATCATAGTTTGTTTCTTCTCTTCCTGATTCCTCCACAATTTCAAAATTCATAGATAAATCCATTCCTGAATCTGATACATAATAATTTTCAAAAACAAATAAAGTATCAAAAAGTTGGCCTTCCATGGAGCTTTGTTTTTGTATTTCACTTAAAGCATAATAATCATATTCTTGACTTTCAAAAGCTTGTCTATCCATATCTTTTAATAAATCTATAACTTTGTTGTCTTTAGTAGATTTTACACGTACTGGAACTGTATTTATAAACAATCCAATTGCATTCTCAATATTTTTTACTCTTGCATTGCGACCTGAAACTATCTTTCCAAAAACAACATCTTCACAAACATTATATTTTTGCAATAATATGCTCCATGCTGTTTCTACTATTCTATTTAAAGTCATATTATTCTTTTTAGCAAAATCCCTGACTTTCTTACTTCTATCTAATGTCATGCTATGAATTACACAATTCCCCTCAGAGTTCATTGGTTCACTTTCTATTGGAATAATACCTGCTACTGTATTATATCCATATAGCAGGTTTTTCCAATAATTCAAGGCTTTCCTATGATCTTGTTCCTGTAACCATTTAATAAAATTACCATAGGATCCAACCTCTTTTTTCTCTATAAGAGCTTTATCTTCTAATTTTTCATAGTCTATCCCCTGATTCATTAATTCATAAAATCTAAAAAAATCACCTATAAGAATAGAATTGCACCATCCATCTAAAAGTATATGATGGGAGCTCCATAATATAACATGTTCATCTTCAGCTATTTCTATAAAAGTTATACGAAGAAGACTATCATTTTCTAAATTAAAATCTCTTTTAATATCTTCTTCTTTAATAGTTTTTAAAATATTAGATCTTTCATTTATGGTTACATCTTGAATATTTTCCTTTTGCATTTCAATTTTTCTATTTTTCAAAACTACTTGCCATGGCTTACCCGTAGATTTTGTTATAACTATAGCTGTTCTTAAAGCATCATATTTTAAAGAGAGTAAAGATATGCTTTTTCTAATATAATTCTCATTAATCTTCCCCTTTAACTTAAAAGAGTTCTGAATGAAGTAACTGGAATCCTCACAATTCTTTAACTTTTCAAATAAAATCCCTTCTTGAAGGGGGGATAGAGCATAAATGCTTTGAATATTTTTCTTATTTTTCACTACCAATCTCCTTTCATATTTTATATTTATCAATTTGTCTAACCAAAAATATCCATTATATCCTCTAATTCTTGAGCTTCCATGTCTGAAGCACCAAAATCTGATAATGTAGCTACTGCTTCTTCCTTACTACAGCAGTGCTCAATGATTCCAATTAATGATTCAATATATGAATTGCATAAATTTCTTATACTATCTCTAGTAAATTTACCTTCCTTATAATTCACATATCCGTATAACTTACCATTATTTAATTGCATATCAATACTTATATCATGAGGAAGTTCATTTCCCTCTGCTATAGTTAAACCTGCACTTATGGAAGACATATTGAATGTACTTTCTTCTTTTATATTAAGATTCATATCCCCCATATAGTTAAAAATAATAGAAGGTATTGACTTTCTTGCATCAAGCTTTCTATATTTCCATAATGCATATCCAATTCCTAAGTTAGGAACCCTTCTTAACATCTCTTTAGTTTCTACTAAATTCTCTTTTAAAGTATCATAACTTTGTAAATAAATTGGATAAATGCTTGTAAACCAACCTAATGTTCTATCTAGATGGATATTCTCATTCATATCATTTCTTCCATGACTTTCTAAATCTACAGTAATACCATCCATACCTTTCCAATTTTTAATTGCTAACATTAGAGAAGTTAATAATATATCATTTACATTCATATTATAAGCTTCTAATGATTCGTAAATAAGCTTATGAGTAATATTAGAATCAATTTCCAATCTTTCATAATTATAATTTCCCTTAGATAAATTAATTTCTCTTGGTATTTGAGTATTATCAATATGAGAATATATGTCTTCCCAATATTTACTTTCCTTTTGAAATTTAAAACTTGTTGAATATGCATCTAACATTTTTGACCATTGTTTATATGATGCTGTTTTATCCGGTAAAACTATTTCCTTATTTTCTTCAGCTAGATTATAACCTAATAAAAGATCTTCCAATAGAATTCTCCATGATACACCATCTACAACAAAATGATGAATTGATATCATTAAATAATCGCATTTATTCGTTTTGAATAATGCAATTTTCATTAGAGGTCCATTTTCTAAATCCATAGTTCTTTGAATTTTAGTACATTCTTCTTCAATTCTATCTTCAAGATTTGTCCAATTACTGCTATCAAGAATCTTAAGAGTATATTTCTTGCTTTCATTCATTGGCAAAATTACTTGATGATTTTCTTTAAAAACAACCCTAAGGATATCATGAGTTTTTACTAAAGCATCTAATGTTTCCCTTAAAGCAGTTTCAGACAGTGTCTTTTTACTTTCTAATATTACAGTTTGATTATAGTGATTCCTGTTAGCTAAATTCCAATTAATAAATGTCTTTTGAATAGGAGTTAAATCTAACTCTCCGTTTATCTCTCCTTGTTCATACTGAATTGTTATTTCTTTTATTTCTCTAGCTAAACTTTCCACACAATGTAAAAGCATAATATCTCTAACAGAAATCTCATAACCTAATTCTCTAGCTTTTGATACCACTCTAATAGACTTGATAGAATCTCCACCTAATTCAAAGAAATTATCTTTTATTCCTACTTGTTTAACACCTAATACTTCTTCAAATATCTTACATAGAATCTTTTCAACATCAGTAGTTGGTGCTACATATTCATCTTCTCTTACATATTCAATTTCAGGTAAAGCTTTTTTATCAACTTTTCCATTTGCTGTTAATGGTACTTTATCTATAGCTTTAAAATAATGGGGAATCATATATTCAGGTAATTCTTCTCTCAATTCCTCTTTTATTTCAGATATATTTAATTCTTTTCCTTCCTCCATTACTACATAGGATAAGATTGCTTTATCTTTATCTGAAACATCTTTAATTATAGCTACTGAATTTTTAATACCTTCTTGATTTCTTAATACTTCTTCTATTTCTTTTAATTCAACTCTATATCCTCTTATTTTAACTTGTTCGTCTATTCTTCCTAGATATTCTAACTGCCCATTAAGCAACCATCTTGCTAAGTCTCCAGTACGATACATTTTTCCTTCTCCAAATGGATTATCTACAAACTTTTCTCTTGTAAGCTCTTCTTTATTTAAATATCCTCTACCTATTCCCGAACCTGTAATACACAATTCTCCTGGAACATTTATACTACAAAGTTTATCTTTATTCATAATATATATCTTGGCATTATCTATAGCTTTTCCGATAGATATACCTTTAGATGATCCTCTTGTCTTTTTTCCCTTTTCATCCAATCCCAGATATACATAATCACAACAACCTACGGTTGCCTCTGTTGGGCCATATTCATTATGAATTTTAATATCCGTTCCAAATTGATCCAATACTTTTTGAGTTGTAGACATTTCTAACTCTTCTCCACCAACGATTAAAGTCTTAAGATTACTTAATTGTCTTGGATTTTCTTGTATTGCCATTTTTAAATGAGATGGAGTCATTTTTGCAAAGTTATATTTATCTTTTTGGAAAATCTCAGTTAAAGTTTCTTCTATATCATCTTGTTTAATTACTACTTTGCCTCCTGTACATAATGGTAAAAATAATGTAGTTACCGTTAGGTCAAAAGCTATGCTTGTAAATAATGGTACAGACATTTCTTCAATAGCATAAGCTTTCTTTCCATATTCTAAATAATTAAACAGATTCCCATGTTCTATCATTACACCTTTTGGTTTTCCAGTCGTTCCAGAAGTATAAATAATGTATACCAAATCATCTTGTTTATGACTTCTTTCTATATTTTCCTTTTCTAATTCATCACTAGATATATCATTTACCTCTTCTTTTAAGTTAAAAATTGATATATTTGTAGTTATAATATCTTCTGAAATAACTTGAGACTCTCCTAATAACACTACCTTCGGTTTAGAATCTTCTATTACATACTTCTGACGCTCTAATGGATAACTTGGATCTATAGGTACATAAGCTCCTCCAGCTTTTATGACTGCATATATACCTACCATCATATCTGCATTTCTTTCTGTTAATAAAACAACTCTTTCACCAGGAATAATTCCCATTACACGTAATTTCTTTGCTAGATGATTTGCTTTATTATTTAATTCTTGATAAGTTAAATTTATGTTTCCATCTACCACTGCTATCTTTTGAGGATTTTTCTTAACTGTTTCTTCAAATAATTCCTTTACTGTTTTTCTTTTTGTATATTTTTTTTCTGTATCATTAAAATTTTTTAATATACTTAGTGTTTCTTTTTCATTTGAAAGACTAAGTTCACCAATGGTCTTATTAGGATTTAACATCAATTCTTTAATAACATAGAAATAATGATTAAGAAGTATTTTTCCACTTTCCTTTTTAAATAAAGCCTTGCAATATGTTAAATCTAGATGATAGCTTTCTTCACCATATTCCATATTAAAATCTAAATCAAATTTTGCAACAGGCCTTTGACTTATATTTCCTAAGGTCCAATCTTTTGTTTTAAATCTTACTTCCTCATTGTTTTGAAAAGTGAACATAACATCAAAAAGTGGATTTCTGCTTAAGTCACGATTTTCTGCTACATTCTCCACTAATTCTTCAAAAGGATACTCTTGGTTTTCAAATGCTTCTAAACAATGTTCTTTTATTTCCTCTAAGAAAGTCTTAACCGACTTATTTTTTTCTGGATATCCTCTCATAGCCAATGTATTTACAAACATTCCAACAATATTTTCAGTATCAGGATGAGTCCTTC
>NZ_JBQCYD010000080.1:0-4848 GCF_052088025.1 Senegalia sp. (in: firmicutes)
CTATCAAATACATTGTAAAAGGTTTAATTAACCAATTGGTCACACAAGTAACTGTTAGTCCTTTAGGTTTCTTAGTTGCTTTCACAATACTTGAAAAATCAATCTTAAGCATCATAGGATAAATCATTAACCAAATTAATATAGCCACTGGAATTGAAACCTTGGCATATTCAAATTTACTAAGCGTTTGTGGTATAGATGGTACCCATTTTCCAATCATTACACCTATAATTATACATAGAGTAACCCAAACTGTTAAATAACGACCAAATATCCCCATACCATCAGAAGTTTTTATTTCTCTTTCTTCATTCATTTTAATCCCCCCATTTTATAAGATTTGATACTTCTTCTTTATCATCAGCAATCCGCTGGCAATTCATATTATGTTCTTTATATTTGATGTATCTTTTTAAATCATTAAGAAATAAATCATCTTCCGTAAATTTCTTTTTTAGATAGCTAAAAAATAACACATCATTATTTATAAACTTATCACTTATTTCGTAGTGTACCCACTGTGCCTCTTTTGATGAACTTATTATTCCTACTTTTTTAAGTTTGCTTAGATGTCTAGAAACATTTGATTGAGTCATTTCAAGAATCACTTCAATTTCACAAACACACAACTTAGAGCTTATCAAAATGTTTAAAATTCTAAGTCTATTTTCATCTCCTAATGCTTTGAAAAGTTCAAACATTAATCCACCACCTTTGTATATGCTTATATTCAAATATACTCATATACTATCATATATTTTTCGTATTGACAATATTTTTTATACTACAACACTTTACAAATTTAGTTTCCTAAATAGTAGATATAAATTCATAATCTATTTCCATAAGTAATAAAATAGTTTGATAGATTTAGAAGTGTACATGTGGTATGTTAATCAAAGAGAATGGATTGAATTAATCCAACCCAAAGTAGAATACATAATCTCCCTCTTTTCTTATTCAGCTAATTTCCCTACAACCGGGAGATCCTTAAATTTTGATACTCCATGAGGAGAAATATTCTTTATTTCTTCTGTTAATTCTTGTCCTGCTTCAAAACCATTATGATCTCCATTTTCCCAAGGTGCTGCATCTTTAACATCATAAACCACTCCATCTACAGCAATATATGCTGGATTTCCATCAGGATTATAATGTAGTGATTTACAAGTATAAGCATTATTTTAATTGTACAATTGCAGCTTGTGTACCTCTTTTTCCTTTATGTCCTCTATGAGAAAAAAATAATTCTTTATTTTCCATAGTACATATATTAGATAATCCTATATTTTCTTCTTTTACACCTTTGCTAATTAAAATAGCTTTATTAATATTATTTATATCAGGATAATATTTATTCTTCTCACTATCATAACTAATATATTGTGAACTATCTATAGACATATTTTCAAACTTTTCTCTAACATCTTCATCAATTTCATAACATTTATTACAAATTGAAGGTCCAATAGCTATAATTAAATCTATAGCATTTGTACCAAACTCTTTTACCATTATTTCTACCATATTTCCTGCAATCTCCATTGTAGTTCCTTTCCAACCTGCATGTGCAAGACCTATTACTTTTTTTATTGGATCATAAAAGTATATAGATGAACAGTCTGCATGGAATGTTACTAAAGGTATTTGAGGAATAGCTGTAATTAAACCATCTATATCTTTGTAATTTCTATCTTTAATTATTCCCTTCCCTTTATCTTCTTCTTTTATTACTC
This sequence comes from Senegalia sp. (in: firmicutes), assembly GCF_052088025.1. Taxonomy (NCBI): domain Bacteria; kingdom Bacillati; phylum Bacillota; class Clostridia; order Eubacteriales; family Clostridiaceae; genus Senegalia; species Senegalia sp. (in: firmicutes). The sequence goes on from NZ_JBQCYD010000080.1 coordinate 1,737, forward strand.
TAATATTATTATGATGATATTGAGATGACATTACTATATCTCTATAATTAATGCCTAGATATTCAGTAATTATCTTATAATTTTCTAATACATTTTCATCTGTATCTCCTCTTCCAAAAGCTAAGTTCATGCTTTCATAAATATCTTTACTTACACCACCACACCTTGTACTAAATGCAGCAATGATTTCATCCCTATACTTATCAAATATAGGGAATTTTACTATTTTCAATTCTTCATTTTCTTGAATGTATGCATTACTATTCATATAATCCTGGTTTCTAAAACTATATCAAATCATATCATTTAGATATATTTTATATAATTTTTCACTTTTACTTTTAAAAGCGGTAGCTTCACAGGATTCATCTACTAAGGTATAGTCCCTTGACTATAAATTCCATATATCTTTCGATATGCCTTACATACATTTAGTATATAAGTCCAACAGAGTTAGAGGTGTTACCTCTCCCTATATTTTTTAAACTCTCGCTAAAGACTTTTCCTTCTAGGTGTTCTTTAGCAAAATTTATATATTAAAATATTATTATACAAAGTTTAAAAATGACTTTCTGTAAGTTTGCCACAAACCAGGTTTTTCACCACCTTTCTTTTTTATTTTTTTATTTATTATACTCCATTGTTTCCAATTGTTATATTTATTAAATTTATCTAATTCTTTTTTATCTATTAACTTATCTTTTAATATTTTTGGTACTTTTTCATTAAAATCTAAAGCTCTTCTAGCTATAACTATACTAGCTGCATTATGAATATATAATCCATATTGATGAGAATATTTATATAGTCCTATTTTACTTGTAAATTGAGTTTTTACTTTAAACACTTCTATATTTTCTCTTTTTGCTCTTACTTCTAACATAGAAAGTAATTTACTATATATAAATTGATGAATTATTCTAGAAAACTTTCTTTTTATATCTTTATCATTTTTAAATTTTAAGTTTTCTATAGAAATAGCACATTTTTCTTCTTTAGCTATCCTAGTTACTTCTTTTACTAACTCTCCAATTAAATTTTCCCGTCTATTAGTCCTTGCATATAATAGTTCTGATCTCTTTAAATATATGCTCCACTTATAATTACCATCTAAGTCAACTTTAGTTAAAGCTAAACCATCAGGATTAGTATCTATTCCTATTACTCCGATATAGTTATTAATCCCTTTTTCGTATTCTTTTATCTTACTTTCATCTATTGTAATATGAGCATAAAGTTTACCCGACTTTTTTATTAATTCTACCTTATAGGCCTCACCAGTAATTAAATAATCTAATACCATCTGTCTATAATTTCTTCCATTTATTTTACCAGTTTTTTTAGATAATTTTTGTGGTAAATATATTGGAACTTTTATTTTAATGGCTCTATTTGTTTCTGTTTTTTCTAGTGTTGATATTTCAAGATAAGTCATGTTATTTTTTACTATTATTCTTAGATTAGGATTACCTTTTTTAGTTTTATCTCCTCTTGAATAATAGTTATTATCTCTTAAATCTTTCCATTCTTTATTTGTTATTAGACCTTTACATCTTTTTATGAAGTTTTTTCTTCCGCCAAAAATCACCTTTGGTATAGTTTTATTTTTTATATGCTCTTCATAAAATTCTAATTTCTTTTTTCTCTTATCAAGTTTTTTTCTTAAGCTATTTATCTTCTTTTTAGATTTGGTTTTTGATAGTTCCTTTTCTACTTTTGCTACTTTAGATTTATAATTATCATAATAACTTTTTAAAAGTTGCTTCTGTGATAATATAATTTGACTTGCTTTTTCTACTGCATCTTTACTTTGCCTTATGTTTAACTTATATTTTCTAGATATTACTTTTTCAAGTTCTCCTTTTTTCATATTATTTTTTAATAATTTATTAAAGGAAAATCTTGTAGCTGATGAGAAAGTAGCCATAAACTCATCTATTTTTTCTTCCATTTCAGGTGTAATGTTTATTAATACTGCTCTTATAGTAGTCTTAATTATTTTCACCTTCTTTTTCTAATCCATCTAGAGTTTCTTTTACTTTTCTGCCTCCTCGGCTTCCATAAATTCTAGCTGAAAATGAAGTGATAATAGAAATCATATCTTCTACCATTTCTTTGTTTAAGTCTTTATTATCCTTTTCTTTTAATGTTATTATTTCTACATTATGTGATTTACAATATTCATTTAAATAATTAAAACCAAATCTTGCAAGTCTATCTTTATATTCTATAATTAAATATCTTATTTCTTTCTTTTTAATATCAGAAAGTAATTTCATTAATTCTTTTCTATTTTCATTTATTCCACTTGCTACTTCTTTATATGTATTTTCTATATGAAATTTATTTTTCACTGCATATTCCATAAGTCTCTGAGATTGTCTATCCAAATTACCTGACTTTTCTTGTTTCTTAGTTGAAACTCTAGCATATATCAAACAATTCTTAGACTTACTATGAACATATCTTTTTCCTATTAGTTTTTCTAAATCTTTTAAGTCATATCTTCTATGTTTCCCTTTAGTTCTAATAGGAGTTATTATATCTTCATTTTCCCATCTTAATATAGTACTTCTAGATATATTTAAATAGTCACATGCTTCTTTTTGATTTAATAATTTAGTCATAAGAATCATCTCCTTATACAAATTTACTTCCTTTGCCAATCTAGGCCTAAACAAAAATTGTTTTGCCATAAATACTATGTTTCAATTTTATCAACTATTTTTATCAAGTAATCTTTCAAATTATCTAATTCATTTTTTTCAAAGTCTCTAAAAATATCTATATTCAATTCATCTGAAGCTTTTCTTAGATTCTTTACTAATTTAATAGCCTTTTCATTTAATTTTAAATATTGAGAGCGTTTATCTTGTGGATTAATTATTTTTTCAAGATAATTCTTTTTTTCAAGTCTGTTTATAATACCTGATATAGTAGGTCTGTCAGAATTTAAATTATTTGCAACTTCTGCTGAAGTAATCATTCCATTTTTAAATTCAATTTGATTTAAAACAGAAAACTGTGATGCAGTGATATTGTATTTAATTAATTTTTTATCTAGAGCATTTTTCAAATGTCTAGATACCATTATTAATAAGTAAGATAAATT
>NZ_JBQCYD010000081.1:0-4764 GCF_052088025.1 Senegalia sp. (in: firmicutes)
TTAAAAAAGAAAGTTAAAACTAAAGATTTTAACGCGTCGTAGACGCTATTTTTATTTAATAAGATTACCTATATGCAAACCATCTACTATAGATATTCTTAATTGGTAGATGGTTTTACTTAATGATAAAATAAAATTGTTGATACAAGCTTTCTTAGAAAATATAGATTAAGCTATAAGATTTTAAGAAATAGAAAAATTAGGAGTGATCAGATGGCAAGAGACGTTAGAGCAATATTAGAAGAGTTAAATAATGGTATGGAAGCAGTTGGAGCAATGAATCCAGAACATATGGAAGCTTTCGGAGGATTGGTAGGAGTTACCCTTGGCGAAGGAGCACTAGATGTAAAGACCAAGGAACTTATAGCTATAGGAATATCTGTATATAGTAGATGTGAATATTGTATAGTATCACATGTTTATGCAGCATTTAAAGCAGGATGTACTAAGGAAGAACTTTTAGAAGCGGCTTTTGTAGCCATAGCTTTCTCCGGAGGACCAGGTGTTGCATATAGTTCCACCTTATTAATGCAATCAATAGAAGAGTTTGCAAAGGACTTTGAATAGGATATAAATAAAATAAAATAAAAAGGATTTCTATGGAGAGAAGTCCCTTTTTTACGACAAATATTCTAAGAATAGTCAACTAATAATTTTTAATTGGAAATATGAAATATATATAAGTACTTCTATGAACCTTAAATCTAGAAAGGAAGCGGTTTAATTGAAAAGAGAAGAAATGACTCCTAGGGAGAGAATGGATGCTTTTTCTAGAGGAGAAGAAATTGATAGGATAATTTGTATACCTGATATGGGAGTTACAATGGTGCATTTCATTGGAGTAACAGCAAAAGATTATTATCATTCAGCTGAACTTATGGCAGAACTAGAGATAGCTTTATTTAAAAGGCTTAGACAAGATAGTGTAGGAATTTCCACCAGCCTAAGAGGTGTTGCAGAAGCCATGGGGTCTAAGGTTGGTTTTCCAGACTATAATATTTCCTATCTCTTAGAACCAGCTATTAAATCAAGGGATCAAATACAATCACTAAAGGTTGTAAATCCATTGAAAGACGGAAAGTTACCAATTTTAATTAAAGCATTAAAATTAACTAGAGATGCACTTATAAAGGAAGTAGACGTTGGTGCAGCAATGTCAGGCCCCTTCAGTGTGGCAGCCTCTGTTGTAGGAACAGAAAATTTATTAAAGTGGATGATTAAATATCCTGAATCTATTCATGCCTTAATGGAAGTAGTAACAGAATCTAACAATAGGTATATAGAGGAGGTTGCTAAATTGGGATTATCCATTGGTTTTGCAGATCCGGTCTCATCCAATAGTCTCTTAAGTGCAAAGCAATTTAGACAATTTTCTTTACCTTATCTTAAAAGTAACATTGAAAAGATAATAGAAAAAACAGGCAGTGCTCCAGCCATACATATATGTGGTAAGAGCAAGGATATTTGGGAGGATGTAGTTGAGGCAGGTATTTCTAACTTCAGTATAGATAATATAGAAGATTTGGAAGAAGCTAAGGAAATAATGGGAGATAGGGTGGTTATTACGGGGAATGTACCACCAGTTGAAGCAGTGCATAATGGAACAAAAGAAGATATTTTCAGATCAGTTAAAGAGTGTATAAGAAAGGGTCATGATTCTAAAAAAGGATATATACTCAGCACAGGATGCCAAATTCCAATGAATACACCAATTGAAAAAATTGAGATGTTTATGGAAGCTGGTAAAAAATACGGGAAATATCCAATTAAATTATCATAGTAAAACTAAATAATGGGGGTAAGTAGAAATGAAAAAACTTAATGAGAATAAGGGAAATGGTTTAGCTTTAATACCATTTATAATTTTTATATTAGTATATTTATTTTCGGGGATTATTTTACAATTAAAGGGAGTTGAAATGGCTTTTTACCAATTTCCAGCTCCAATAGCTGTTATTATTGGAATAGTATTTGCATTTATTCTAACAAAGGGATCATTAGATTCTAAATTTGATATATTTATTAAAGGATGTGGACACGAAAATATAATTACAATGTGTATTATATATTTACTAGCAGGTGCATTTTCTACAGTTTCAAGTAGTATGGGTGGAGTAGAGTCTACAGTGAATTTAGGACTTGCTTTGATTCCGTATAAATATATTACAGTAGGTATATTTATAATATCCGCATTCATATCTATTTCAACAGGAACCTCAATAGGAACTGTAATCGCCATAGCTCCTATAGCCGTAGACTTAGTAAGTAAAGCTGGTTTAAGTTTACCTTTAGCATTGGGAGCATTGGTTGGAGGGGTAATGTTTGGAGATAACTTATCCATAATATCAGATACTACTATAGCTGCCACAAAAACTCAAGGTGTGTCTATGAAAGATAAATTTAGAGCGAATATGGGATTTGCGGTGCCAGCAGCCTTAGTAACAATGGCTCTTTTATTAATATTTGGTACACCGATTAGTAATCCTGAAATAAATAAAGAAAGTTATAATATAATTAAAATAATGCCCTATATATTTGTATTAGTATCCGCTGTATTAGGAATGAATGTATTTGCAGTATTAATGGGTGGAATTGTTATATCTGGAGTTATTGGAATTTACTATGGAAATTTCACATTATTAGGATTATCCCAGGAAATATATGAGGGGTTTAAAGGAATGTTTGATATATTTTTACTTTCTCTATTAACTGGTGGTTTAGCAAATATGGTATCCACTGGTGGGGGCTTGGATTGGTTATTGTATAAGGTTCGAAGGAAAATTAAGGGTGAAAAATCTGCACAGCTAGGTATAAGTGCCTTAGTTGCTCTTACAGATGTTGCTACAGCTAACAATACTGTATCTATAATTGTTACAGGTCAATTAGCCAGTGAAATATCTAAGGAATACAAAGTAGACCCGAGAAAAACAGCTTCACTTTTAGACACTTTTTCATGCGTAATGCAGGGAATTATACCCTATGGAGCCCAACTATTAATCGCAGCTAGTTTTACAAATGGAGTTTTAAGTCCCGTTCAAATAGTAGGATATATGTGGTATTCAATATTATTGGCCATATTTGCTGTAATATCTATATTAACTCCCTTTGGAAACCGTTATTTAAGAAGAAATCCCTGGAATTTTGAAAAAAACATTCTAGAACATGAATCAATAGTTGAATAATCAAGGAGGTATTATAATGGATATACAAAAACTTTTTAAAAAAATAAGTGAAGCAGTAATAGAGATGGAAGATGATTTAGCTGTAGAATTGTGTAATAAATCACTTGAGCTACTTATACCAGCAGAAGAAACTATAGCGGAAGGTTTAGTTTCAGGCATGGATATAGTTGGCCAACTTTATGAAGAACAGGAATATTTCCTTCCTGAGGTACTTACGTGTTCAGATACATTAAATATAGGATTAGATATATTAAAACCCCATATAAAGACAGAGACAGTAGATAATCCCATAAAAGTAGTAATTGGTGTGGTTGAGGGTGATACCCATGATATAGGTAAAAATTTAGTAAAGATAATGACGGAATCAGCAGGATTTGAAGTACATGACTTAGGAAGGGATGTACCATTACAAGATTTTATAGATGTTGCTGAGAAAGTAGGTGCTAATTTCATATGTATGTCAACTCTAATGACAACAACTATGACTGGTATGAAAACAGTAATAGATATGTTAAAAGCAAGAGATATAAGAGAAAAATATAAAGTAATGATTGGTGGGGGACCCATATCTCAAAAATTTGCTGATGATATAGGTGCAGATGCATACACAGTAGGTGCAAATGAAGCTGTAAAAAGGATAAAGAAGATGGCCTTGGTTTCAGTTGAAAGCTAATTTAAGCAATCTGGTAATATGTCAAGAGATAGTTTCTAAGTAAATCAAAAGAAACGATTAAAAAAGACAAACTTAAATAGAACCTATGGTTTTTTGGTTAAAAACAGGTTTAAGTTTAAAGCTATTTTATTGTATCTCTCCAACTTTATCACTGGAGTAGATTTGATTTTTAGTCAGCAATCCAAAAATCAGGCGTACTAATTTACGAGATGTAAGTGCGAGGGCTCTTTTATGATTATGCTTAGTTACTTCACCAAACTTCTTGTAATAGTATTCTTTGTATTCTGGAGCATTATTTTTAACACTATTAGCAGCTTCAATTAAATAGTATCTAAGATATTTGTTACCAGTCTTTGTCATTCGGGTTTCGTCAGACTTAAAATTACCCGACTGATTAACCCTCCATGTAAGGCCTGCATACTTAGCTAAGGAATCATGAGATTTAAAGGAAGTAATAGTTCCTATCTCAGATAAAATACCACTAGCAAGTACTGGACCAATACCTGGAATTGAAATTAGAGACTGGAATTCAGTAGTGTTTATACCTTTAATATTTTTTTCGATTGCTTTATCAATAGTCTTAACCTCATCTTCTAAAGCTTTAATAACATTAAAAGATGATGCGATAGACACATTTAAAGGTTCGTAAAGTACTTTATCTAACCTATAGGAATCTCTAGCTGCTTTTTGTAATAACTTAGCAGTTTTAACTGGATCTGAAAATCGATTCCTTCCTTTCTCACTGACGAATACAACTAATTTTTCGAGAGAAGAATAAGTAATATCATCTAAAGAAAGAAAGTCTGTTAAAACAGCTGCTGAAGTCACTCCATAGGTATTGGAGAATGGTCTTTCTTTTTTATTTAATAGGAAAGTTCTACTTTTTCTATTAAATAAAAAAATAGGTAT
>NZ_JBQCYD010000082.1:0-1662 GCF_052088025.1 Senegalia sp. (in: firmicutes)
ATTGTATAAATTTTCTCCTTCATATGCCACCTCACTTATAAATCATTGTATCATACTGCTGTACAAATCGTTGTACGCTGTTGTACATTACTGTACACTCTACTAAATATATTTATAAACTGTTGTACGACTAATTTTTAAGTTTTTAGCTATTTCTGTTGGGGTATGATCAGGATTTTCCGCTATATATTCCTTGACAAGATTTTCTTTTGAAGGTCTGCCTTCTTTATTTCTCCAATCTGTATCTACATAAGAAATGTTGTCTCTTACAAAATTCATTATCTTTATATGTTCTTTTTGCTTTCTATAATTTCTTTTATTTTTTTCGATTGGAATATCCGTTAATTTTACGATATCATCAATGGTAAAATTGTAATATTGTCTGTCATAGGTTTCTAAGGCTGATTTAATATCATCTTCTTCTAAAGGATTGCTATGTTCAATTTCTTTTAATTCATCAAAGATCTTATACATATCTTCTCGAACTTCTTTCTTAGGAATATTACACTTTACTGCGTAAATCGCCATACACATTAAAAAGTAATATCTATGTCCTCCCTTAACCTTATAAGACTGCCTTAGCCACCAGTCATAGAGATCTCTCTTTATATCCCAACTTTTTGCTCTCCTGTTCCCTTCAACTACCACTCGCTGATACCACTCTGGAAACTTCTCTTTAGCTTCATCAATGGTATATTTTGTAGGTTGAAAGGGCATATTTACATCTACTCTATTTTTTTCTTCATCTACATATTGATTCATATACTCTAAAGTAACTCTATCGCCTGTCTTAAAAGCTCTAACTGGTAAACCATACTTATCATTCTTAGATCCAACCATTCTAAAACCTTGATTGATTGACTGATACTGAATCTGTTTTTCCATAGAAGTTGCATTATACTCCCACATTCTAAAGGTTAGATCATACTTTAATGCTTTCATTTGAAGCTTAATATTAGGATACAGAGCAATAGGATTTTCAAAAACATAATAAATATGAAGTCCAGTTCCACTCATTACGATAAAAGTAGGCTGGGGAAGTGTTCTAAGTGCTGGCTTCTTACCTATTCTAGCAAACAGATTCATCAACTCATTCTTACCTACTGCGTCTAAATCAAATACCAAAGCATTCATATTCTGAGCATACTGTAGTCTATTAACACGACCCCTATAAGCTAACCCACTACATAATGTCATAGGATTACCTTCTACAAATTCCTTATAGTCCTTCTCCCATGTATCTTTAAGCATTATTCTTCTTCTTAGCTTTCTTTCAGTACCTTCATCTTTCGGATCCTTATATAAATAGACACTATTAGGTTTAGAATAATCTCCACTAACCTCTCCTTCAGCTTGATTATCAGGAAATATATACTTATAAAATCCTTCGCCTCCTACCTCTGAATAATGAAATCTAAGCAGAGACTCTACTTCCTTATAATTCTTCACTTTATCTACTATCTCATTACTCATACAATCACTCCTTCAGCTTAATTTACTTATATCAACTAGTCGCACTTCGCTTGACGCTACCGCATTAAGAGAACAGAAGAAAACCACTTCCTTACCTCTTAATTTTGCTATAAAATCTCTCTTTTTCTATCTCTCTTTTCTAAATACAGATTAATAATAACTACTAAACCCTAGTAGGGGGACTTAGAT
>NZ_JBQCYD010000082.1:1762-4758 GCF_052088025.1 Senegalia sp. (in: firmicutes)
TATCAATGAAGTAAATGAACACTTTTAATATATCACAGATTAATAATAACTACTAAACCCTAGTAGGGGGACTTAGATTATCAATGAAGTAAATGAACACTTTTAATATATCACAGATTAATAATAACTACTACTACCCTAGTAGGGGGACTTAGATAATCAATAGATTAAATGAACACTTTTAATATATCATACTACTTCATACTAAGTACTCGTTCTTTATAGTCTTTTTATCCTCCTCTAAAGCCTTTTAAAGCTTCTTCTAGCTCCTCATCAACGATATGGGTGTAAATCTGTGTAGACGATATGTCAGCGTGTCCTAGAGCCTTCTGGACGATTCTAAGGTTCTTTGTTTCCCTTAATAGATCACTTGCAAAGGTATGTCGTAAACTATGGGTCGTAATGTGTTTCTTTATTCCTGCTTTCTCTGAATAGGTCTTAATCATGCTTCTAACGGCTTTTCCATCAAGTGAATGTAAAGTCCTTGTAGTAAAGACTAAATCGCTCCTACCCCACTCTTTAAACTGCCTTTGTTTCCATTTCCCTAACATACTAAGCGTTTCTTCATTTAGCCAGAGGATTCGATCTTTCAATCCTTTTCCTTCAACTACTTTTAATTGTCCAGTCATTAGATCTATATCATTCCATTTAAGATTTGTTAGTTCTGCCAATCTTAACCCTGTATTTAAAAGAAGCTGAATCATTGTTTGATTTCTTTGGGGGGTAATGTACCTTAAATTGAACTGATCCAGTAGTCTTTCTTGCTCATCTAAGGATAAAATATCAGGGATTTTCTTAGCCATGTTAAAACCTCCATTTTAAAGCGTATTTGTTAATAATAACCTAATCTGTATGTTAAAGGGTGTTATTCACTTATAAATTGAGTATATATTTCAGTGGCTTATAAATCAAGGAGAAAAGGGTATTACTCACATTTTCCTTGCCTGTATACTCTGTATACTCTGTATACATCATTTACAAGGTTTACAGAGTATACAAAAGTCGGTTTAATAATCTTATCTGCCAAAAGAATTATAAACACAATTACAATGGTTTTATCATGTGTTATTACGCTTTAAATCATTTACACTAGGTTTAGTACCTAAATACTTCTAAATGCTCTTAGAATCAATTTTAAAGCTTCATGTCATTTTTTTCTTTTGGAGAGAAGGAATTAGAAATAATATTATGGTCGTCTAGATCTTTACTATCTTTACTATCTTTAAAATCTTTAGTTCTTTTTACTAAGTTCTTATTACTAGTGTTTAATTTTGATAAGTCTGATGTTTCATTTTTAAACTTCGCGGTAAACTCATTTTTGGAAGAAGGTTGTTTTGACGGCTTTTCTTCCACGATATTTACTTTTGATAAATCGTGGGAATTAGTTGATAAATTCTCCTGTAATTTCTGTTTATCTTTGTCTGTATATTTGGATTTATCTTCGACTTCTTTTTGATCCAGTTCCATTATATATTTAGCTTCATTAGTATTTTCCTACATGAATTGTACTCTGTTCGGTTCATTATTATTAAAATCTGACATAATATCTCTAAATTGAACTTTATGACAAACTTAATTATTTAAAAGAAAAAAGGACAGAGCAGTAAAGCTACTCTATCCTAGCCATATCAATCTTTATATGGATTTTTCCCAGTTTATCACACTTACATTTTTGGCAAACTCATTTATTATTTATGAATTTTTACTTTCATTTCCTTAGCAATTTCTATCATCTGAATAGATCCTTCTTCTATTTTCTTACAAAAATTTCCATCAATTTCAAAATTAGCAACAGCCTCATTCTTAACGTTTCTATATTCTATTATATTTGTATTTGACTTGGTTATATCCCATAAATAATATAAGAATTGAGAGGCATGTATAGCTCTTTCCTCATTTTTTTCATTTTCTAATAACTCTAGCAATACCAGCTTACTCTCTTTTTTGGTATCAATAAATTCAATTATTTCAAATCCTTGAGATTGTATACCAAAAAAAGTATTTAATATAAGCTGCTCTTTTCTTGGATTTAATGTGGAAAGAATAGTTTTATTTAAATAGTCTATATTATCAATAAAAAAAAGGGTATATCCTAATTTTAATGCTCTAAAAATAGCAATCACATCAATTAGTATTTTATATAAGTCTTCTTTATTTGTTTTAAATTGTTCCATTACTTCATTTCTACTATTTCTAATTTCACAAATTATTTCATCCTCAATTACCTTATAATTATTGTGGGCTCCGATATTTCTTAAGGTATTTAGCTTAATATTTTTTTCACCAGACAAAGTATTAATTGTTGGTTTTAAAATATTTATTAAATATCCACTTTGAATTATTTCATTGATTAAATTACCTAGATTTTTTTCTTTAACAGACAAAAGATTATTATTTTTACCTTTTATTATATAAATATTATAAAGAATATATGAACAATAAGGTTTTATAAGTATTTCAATAACATCTACAATTAAGTCAAAAGTATACTTAGAAAACCCTTCTAAATTAAAACCAGAGCTTTCTCTTTCTAAAGAGTTAATTATCCAAAGTTTCTGATGAGCTTCTTCAATGATATAAAAATTACTTTCTATAGCATTGATGGTTTTGTGAAGATCTTTATCTTTAGCAATATTCAATATTTCCAGAAAATCTAAAAAACCTTCATAAAAAATGGTTTCTTTTTGTAGTTTCAGATAATTAATTAGTTCAGGAAGTAATGTATTTATAGAATTTTCCTCTAGTCTTTTTTTATTAGTAAAAAAATCATCAAATTCTTCAATTATCATGTCCTTAATATCTTCAGGTAGTACACCATTTTTAATTAATTGACTGTAAATATGTTCAGACAATACTAACCACCTCTTTTATAATTTTAATCCCTAAGTTTTACTCAATTCTTATTTATTAAGACAAACTCCAATAATAAAAACCAATTAATGTTTTTATCTTTTTTTCTTATCAGAATCTCCCCATTCCAATAAAGTTCTATCATA
>NZ_JBQCYD010000083.1:0-4717 GCF_052088025.1 Senegalia sp. (in: firmicutes)
TAGGATACTTTTAACTTTGTAACTTAATTGTAACCCTTTAATACTGTTTTGTTACTTAAAACGAGTACTTATGATATAGAATATTATTATAGTTAAGCAATTGACATTTTGTATCATAGGAGGACAAAAAGAATGAGTAAAAGACAAATTAATAAAAGATATAGGTTTATAAGATTTATAGTTTTATGTATAATAGTGAATATAGCAATTATAGTATTAATTGGGAACAATAAAAGTGTAAGTGATAAAAATAATCCTATAGAAATAAAAGAGGAAGAAGAATATATTAAAACAAACAAAGCTAATCTATTTGAAAATAAAAAAGAAGAAGAAATAAAAAAAGATTCTATACTTAGCCTACCAGTTGAAGAAGCTTATTTAAATGATGAAAGAAAAATTGCATTTTTAACATTTGATGATGGTCCTAGCAATAATACTATTAAAATACTCAAAATTCTAGATGAAAAGAATGTTAAAGCGACTTTTTTTGTATTAGGTGAGCTAGCTGAAGTAAACGAACAAACAATAAAGGATATACACAAAAAAGGTCATAGTATAGGAAACCACACATATTCTCATGAATATAAGAAAATATATGCATCTACTGACAATCTATTAAATGATATAAGTAAGACTAATAATATATTAAAAAATATAATAGGCGAAGATTATAATAATAGATTATTTAGGTTTCCAGGCGGGTCTTTTGGAGAAAAGAAAGCTGTATTTAGAAAATCAGTGGTAAATAATGGATACAATTATATAGATTGGAATGCATTAAACAGAGATTCAGAAGGCAATTATAAAAATTCAAATGAATTATTATTTCATATAAAAGATACAGTAAAGGGAAAGAAAAGGGTAGTAATTCTTATGCATGATTCACCAGCAAAAAAGACTACTGTAGAAGCATTGCCACAAACTATTGATTATCTTAAATCTGAAGGCTATGAATTTGGGATTTTAAAATAAATAAATAAAAGGATGAAACATGAAGAGCATAAAAAAAAGATTAGTTGGAGCTTTTATTTTAGTTATATTAATTACAATTTTAATATTTGAAGTATTATTAATAGGCCTTCTTCGTCAATATTATTATAATAATGCACAAGAACTGCTTACAAATCAAATAGAAATATCATCTGATTTTTATTCTAGATATTTTTCAAATACATCACTTGAAGATAATATATTAGATAATGTTGATGTTTTTTGGAATCAAACTGATAATCAAGTTCAGATATTGGATTTGTATGGAAATGTTTTAATGGATTCTATAGGAGTGATACATGAAGATATAATAATAACATCTGATGTTGAGAAAGCATTACAGGGTAAAAATGGAACTTGGACGGGGAAAGTTACTTATGATGACTATTCTGTGATGGCTGTATCATATCCATTGAAATCTGAGGGAGAAATCGTTGGAGTAATACGCTTTATCACTTCATTAGAACAAATAGATAAATCTATAACTAATATTTCTATTATATTTATAATAATTGGACTTGGAGTTATGATTATTGCAACTATAGTAAGCTATATAATATCAAATACTATAGTATCTCCAATTAAAGAAGTAACTAAGATTGCAGAAAAAATGGCAAAAGGTAACTTTAAAATTAGAGGCAGTAAAAAATATGATGATGAGATTGGAAAACTATCTACTACCTTAAATTATATGGCTGAAGAAATAATAAAAAAAGAAGAATTAAAAAATGATTTCATATCTTCTGTATCTCATGAGTTAAGGACGCCATTAACATCAATAAAAGGATGGGCAGCCACTTTAAATACTGATCATATATATGATAAAGAAACTATGAAAGATGGATTAACAATAATTGAAAATGAAACCCAAAGACTTACTACTATGGTAGAAGAACTATTAGATTTTTCAAAATTTATTTCAGGTAAAACAACTTTAATCAGACAAAATACAGATATTAGAGAAATACTTGATTATATAAAAATACACATGCAATCTAGAGCTCAAAGAGAGAACTTATTATTTAGAGTAAACTCAGAAGAAAATTTATCAGAAGTCTATATTGATAGGGATAAAATAAAGCAAGTATTAATCAATATAGTAGATAATTCTTTTAGGTTTACTAAAGCTGGAGGAAAAGTAGTAATAGATGCTAGAGTTCAGGATAAATATTTAATTATAGAGATTGAAGATAATGGATATGGCATAGATGAAGATGATCTTCCCAAAATAAAAGAAAAGTTTTATAAAGGCAAAACCGCTAAATCAAAAACTGGATTGGGTCTCGCAATTAGTGATGAAATAATAAAAGCACATAATGGAGAACTTAGTATTGAAAGCAAGTTAGGAGAAGGAACTAAAGTAATTATAAAAATACCTATTAATTATAAGGTGGATATAGAAAATGAATAAAATTAAATTAATCATGTTATTGTTCTTGATATTGTTTATCCAAGGGTGCAATTTGGATATAGATGATGGAGATAAAATAATCTCTCCAGATAATTTAAATATAGTTCTACAAGGAACATGGAAAGTAAAAGAAACGAGAACAATAGAAGAAGGTTTATTAAGCAAAGAAGAAAAAAACAAAATTCTAAATAAGGACGTTGTCTTTACTAATGAATATGTTTTTTTAAATGATAAATTAATTAAAAATCCTGAATATAAATCAAAGTCTGTAAATGCAGAAGAATATTTTTTATATACTTATAAAACAGATATAGATACCTTAAATATAGATTCAGATAAAATAAATGTTATAATAGTTACATCTAATAATAATTATTTTTTTGATATAGTGCAGATTGATAAAAAAAACATCCTCTTATACTATCAAGGAGCATTTTTATATCTAGAAAAAACATCAAATAATATAGATCATATAGATATTGATAGAAATAAAAATGATAAATATTTAATCAAAGATAATAAAAAAGATAATGAAAACCTATCCTCTGGAGTGCTTTTAGGACTTAAATCTTCAACTCAGGATGATTTTAATAGTGAAATTTCCTATAGGACTTTGTGGATATCTGCTAGTGATAAAAAAATCAATCCAATACTAGAAATAAAAGACTTGATGATTCCTAGAAGAAGTGGCTTCTGGGAGATGAATATTAATAGTTACTTAGATTCCGATAGTATATATGCCCATCCTGTTGAATTTACAGACAATGAAATATCTAATGAAAAAGAAAAATATAAGGATAAAGAAAAGAAAGTGATTCACTTTGTAAGTGATGACTATCTTGCAATAGAATATATAAATATCAATGATATTGATAAAAAAGCTCCAAGGTACAAAGTTTTGCCCTTAGACAATATTAGTATAAAGCAAGGATTATTACTTAGTGATATAGATAAATACAATGATAAAAATTCATATTATAATTCAGCCGAAGACTTCATGATATCTAAAGGTTATAAGAACTTAGATGATTTGAAGCTTAATATAAATTCAAAAAACTTTACTATGGCTAGAAGGAATGGGTATTGGATTTTAAAAGGCAGATTATTTTCTAGTAAAACAGTAAAAGAAACTTATGAAGATTTCAATATAAATGTGTTGCCTACAGATGAGCTGATAAATTATAATGAATTATTATTATCTTGGGATTATATAAAGTCTAAAGTACCTCAAACTATTGATGCTTATACTTCCCCTAATAAAGATATAGCAATTATTATTTCAAATAGTAAGATAGATATATATTCTATAGAAAATAATCTACTATCTTCTAAACCTATAAAGACTATTCAAAGAAAGGAACATGAAGAAGTAGTGATGGCTGAATGGGCCACTGGAAGCTACGTGGAATTATGGGATGGGAAAATCAGACAGAAATTAGCTAAATAGTATTATATATATTAAGGAGTTGTGACTTGAGTGAGCAAAGTATTAATATTAGAAGATGAGGATAGTATTAGAAAATTTATTAAAATAAATTTAAAAAGAGTAGGATATGAAATAATAGAGGCGAAGACCGGAGAAGAGGCCTTAGAGAAATCATTAGATAATGATAATATATCCGTAGCAATTCTAGATGTAATGCTCCCAGGTATCAATGGATTTAAAGTATGTAAGGAATTACGAAAAAGAAGTAAAGAAATTGGAATCATTATTCTAACTGCTAAAAGTCAAGAGTTAGATAAAATAACAGGTCTTTCAATTGGTGCAGATGATTATATAACAAAACCTTTTAGTCCTAGTGAACTAGTGGCAAGAGTAGATGCACTCTATAGAAGAGTAGATTTATCACAAAACAATAAAACACAAGGCTTTATAAATGGTTCTTTTAGAATAGATAATAAGGGACGAAAAATATATAAGAACAATAAAATCTTAGATTTAACTCCCATAGAATATGATTTAATGAATATGTTTTTAACAAATCCTAACAGTGCATTAAGCAGGAATGACATATTAGATCAAGTATGGGGTAAAAATTATTTCGGAAATTGTAAGGCAGTAGATGTTAATATTAGAAGGTTAAGACAAAAAATAGAAGATGATCCCTCACAACCAAAGCATATAGAAACGGTTTGGGGATATGGATATAGATGGAAGATGCTTGATTGATATTTTTTAAATAATTCAACAAATAAAATAAAATCATTAAATTATATGTAAATATATAGTATAATAAGAAATAAGAATAAAAGGAGGCTACTTAAATGATATCTACTACAACACCAACAATTGAAGGAAAGAAAATAGTTGAGTAT
>NZ_JBQCYD010000084.1:0-4621 GCF_052088025.1 Senegalia sp. (in: firmicutes)
GTTATATTTTAATTATACACTATTATTAGTTTACGACAACTATCCTACCACATAAGGGTATAGCTACTAATCAAGAAGCAGGTAGCCAATTGAAACATATGATGATACTAATAAATAGAGTGCTTCCAGAATGGTTTGTAGAGATTAAGCAAAAATATAAATAGATATGGTAAATATAAACTTTTAATTATATACTACTTTCTATTCATCAAGTTTCAAGAGTACATATAGTCCTTTCAACGATATTAGAGTAGGACTCTATAGAAAATAATGTTTTTGGAATGCGCTATTTAGTGGGAGATGACAAATGATTAAACCAGATGTAGAAAATATTGAAGAACAATATATAGTAGATATTGCTCAAGCTTTATTGAATAAAAGTGCTTCTGTGATGGTAGGGGCTGGTTTTAGTAAAAATTCAAAATATCATAATAGCAAAAAAAACAAAATGTTAAGTTGGTATGAATTAGCTGATAAATTTTATAGAATATTATATGGAAATAAAGATGAAAGTAAAGAATATTTAAACCCTCTAGTATTAGCTGAAGAAGTTGAGATTATGTATGGTAGAAACAAACTAAATAACATAATTGTAGAATCATTACCTGATATGGATCATGCACCTTCTAAAATTCATTACGAATTGTTAAATTTACCTTGGAAAGATATATTTACAACTAATTATGATACCCTACTTGAAAGGGCAAGTGAAGATATTATAAAAAATGATTATGAATTTGTTAATAACAAGGAAGGTTTGATAAATAGTTCAATGAATGCAAGAATTGTTAAATTACATGGTAGTTTTCCTTCTCATACGCCTTTTATTATTACGGAAGAAGATTATAGAACTTATCCTAAAAATTATGCTCCTTTTGTTAATACTGTTCAACAAGCATTGTTAGAAAATACATTTTGTATGATAGGCTTTTCTGGTACAGATCCTAATTTTTTAAATTGGTTAGGGTGGCTATCTGATAATTATAATAATATAGTGCCCCAAAAAATATATATGATTTCTGCTAGTGGTGAAAATAAAATTCAAAAAGAAAAATTAAGTTCGAAAAATATTGTTATTTTAGATTTAAAGAAAATGTGGCCGGAGATTGAAAGTAGAGAAGAAAGAATAAATGAGTTTTTATTATATTTAAATAATAAATTAGAAAAAGAAGAGAGTAAAATTGAGTGGCTAAATGGTGATTCAAAAGACATATTAATTCAACCTCTTCCTCCAACAAAAGAAATAAATAAAGATGAAATTAGAAAATATACAAATGCTATTAAAAATTTAATATCCACTTATCCTGGATGGATAGTTTTACCCAAAGAATATAAGGATAAAAATACTATAAGCTTTATTTTGACCAGTATTACCTCTATATTATATAAATTTAAAAATACAGATATAGAATTAATAGAAGTAATAAACTATATATATGAATATGTGATTTTTCTAGATATATGTGGGAGACCAATTTTCAAAAAAGAAATTAATATAATAGTAAACGTATTAAATAAATTGAAAGATAAGGAGGGAAATCAAAAAAGTAAAATTGTTATAATAAAGCTCATGACATTAAGAAGTTATCGTGAATTAGGCTTTAAAGATGAGTTTTATAAATTAATGGATGAGATTGATAAAGATATTTTAGATGAATACTATATAAATTTTTTAAAATATGAAGAATGTATGATAGAATTATATTCTTTAAATTTAGTAAACTATAAAGAAAAAGTTTTAAAATGGAATGTAGATATATATGATCATTATTGGATGCTTAGAAGGATAAGTCTCATGGCTGAATTTGGAGACTATAATAATTGTAAAAGAGTATTAATGAATACTTTAAATAATTTAAGAAAAATTAAATATAAAAAACTAAACAATGAATTTATAAGAAATCAATCTATAGAAGAGTGTATAGTAAACTTAATAAATTATATCAACCAATCTATACAACCATTTAATAAAAAACATCAATATGAAAAAACAGAGATAACAAATAAAATTATACTAAAGAATGAATTTAATTGGTTCCAAGAAAATAGATACTATATAAAATCTTTCGAATATAAATACATTAGAGAACCTAATACTCATTCTAGTTTATCATTTAAACTAGGTAGTATAACAAATAAAACTTCATTTACAAGTGATAATAAAGAAGTTTTAGAAGCATTTGATTATTTGAGATTCAGAGAAGAAACAGGGATGCCATTTATAATGGGAAATGTTAAAAATAAAAAATATTTATTAGAAGTTATAAGAAGGATAGTAGATTATAATCCAAACTTAGCTTTTATTATTTATTTAAAGTCAAATGAATATAAAAGTATTGATTATATTTATGGAAGAAAATATTTAAGTGGAATTACTTGCCAAGAAGCAGATGAGGAAGTCATACAGTTTATTGATCTAATTAATGAATACTTGTTAGAAGAAATTGATGAAGAAAATTATTTTATGTCTAAAAATATTTATGATTATTTTGCTAATTTACTACCTGAAGTAATATCAAGATTAATAATGAAATGTTCACTAAAAATTAGGGATAAAGCATTACAATTAAGTTTAAATATATATAAGAGTAAAAAACTAAAAAATTTTAGAAATATGAATAAATTAATAAGTGAATTAATAAATATGTATACTTATGAAGAAATTATATCCAGAATGTCACTTATACTAGACTTTCCTATATTGATAAAAGAATTAGGAAATGAATATCCAGATCCAATAACTTATGTTTTAATTGATGTTAATAATAAGAAGAGTCAACTAAATAATGATGAATATCAAAAAATAATAGATAATTTAAATCTAAATCAAAAAAATATATCTAAAGAAAGAATTCAAAGAATAATTTTATTCTTTCTATTAATTAATTTTAATAAACAAGATAAGGAAGTATTAGAACATATAATTTGGGCAGATTATAAACCGGAACAAATACCGGTGATTGAAGGTTTTAACCATTCAATTTTATTAGAATTACCACATTCTAAGTATATAACTAAAAATGAATTAGAAAACAGTATAAAAATTATATATTTAGCTGAGATTAAAAAAAGAAAACCTTTAAAAAAGGGTGTTAGGAGTATAGGTATAGGATTTAACTATAAATTAAATCTTGTAGATGACTTAATAACTCAACAAGAATTAAAAGAAAATGATATGAGAGAAATTTTAGATTTTATTATATATGTAATTGAAGAGAATCTTACTGATCTTAATTATCCTGATATATTAGAATCATATAGTAATGCATTATATAACATTAGAAGATCTGATCAATTAATCACTAAATTATTATTAAAATCAAATAAAGTAAGCGATATTATACTAGAAAAAATAAAGTATCTTTTTAAATTAGCATCTAAGAAAGAAATATCTTTAATAAATTTAAGAATTATGTATAATTTATATTCTGATTACACAGAAGATATATTAAATATAGTTACTAAAGGAATACTATATAATAGAGACAAAGAATTTTTAGATATAATAAGGGCTTTCAATAATATAGCATCAACTAAAAACATTAATATCTCTGATAATTTAAAGATAGAGTGGCTCAAACTCATATTTACTAGAATTTCTATTTCTTCTTTTGAAGATGATAATAATATAATTATTCAAGCAAGTGATATTATAAAAAAATTAGATAGTGAATTTATAGATGTAATATCAGAATATATAATTATATTATTAGATAAATCATTAAATTACGTTATTATAGAAGAAAATGATGATGAACAAAGTATTATATATAAAATTACTTATAAATCTTATATATCAGAATTAGTAAATATACTATATAATAAAGAGTTTAAAAAAGGAGAAAAACTAAAAGAAATGATTTTAAGATGGAAAAAATTATGTGAAGATGAAAATGAATTTATAGAAATTAGAAAACCTTGGCTTGAACAATAATATATTTTTTTGAATTTAATTTAAAAACACTAGTAACTTCTCCCCAAATTTTCTATATAAGTACTAAAGAGAAAATTGGGGGTATTTTTATGAGCAAATTATTTGGTGATAAGCCACTTGTTATAGATAAAGATTTAGCAAAAATTATAGGATTAAATGAGGCAATAGTAATTCAGCAGATTCATTATTGGATAGAGATAAATAAAGCTAAAAATATTAACTTTAATGAGGACAAGCATTGGACATATAATACCATGGCTGCTTGGAGGGAAGAATTTCCATTTTGGAGTATAGAAACTGTAAAAAGAACCTTTAAAAAGCTAAGAGAAAAAAACCTACTATTAACAGGTAATTTCAATAAACTAAAAATAGATAGAACTATTTGGTATACTATAAATTATGATGAATTAGAAGAAATAATGGAAGTATCAAAAGAAGCAAATCCACAAGCACAAAATGAACCAATGGAAGATGCCAAAATGGTACAAGCATTACCAGAGATTTCTACAGAGAATAACTTTATATTAAATAATAAGTCTATCAGTCAGTCTAATACTATAGTTACTAGTAAAGATGATAGAAAGACTGATGATGGATTTAATCTTAATGAATTCAATGATAAATATAAAAAGATACTAAAAAACGCATATATTGATCATATAGATGATTCATATAAGGATGCAGTAA
>NZ_JBQCYD010000085.1:0-4375 GCF_052088025.1 Senegalia sp. (in: firmicutes)
TTTAAATACTAATGGGAAGATAGATAAAAAAGCTTTACCTGAAATTGAATACGTAAGACAAAAAGAATATGTACCACCAAAAGGAGAAATAGAAAAGTTATTAGTTAAATCCTTTGAAGAAGTGCTGGGTATGAATTCAGTAGGACTTGAAGATAGCTTTTTTGAACTGGGAGGAGACTCTATAAAGGCCATTCAAGTATCTTCTATAGTCCGAGAAAAAGGATATAATCTTAATATTAAGGATATTATGAGTCTTCAAACTGTAGGTAAGATTTGTGCTTCAAAAGTTATAAAAAAAGAAATTGTTGAGTATAGTCAAGATCCAATATCAGGGAAATTAGTTCTTTCTCCAATACAAAGAAGATTTTTTGAATTAGATTTGGAAAATAAAAATCATTTTAATCAATCTGTAGTTTTAGAAATGGATTCACGTTTAAAGAAAGATCTTTTAAAAAAGTCTTTAGAGAAAATGGTAATACACCACGATATTTTAAGGGCTGTTTATGATTCAGACCAAATAGTTAAGTTGCCTAATGAAGTCAAAGATTTATTAGTTTTTAAAGAGGTGATTATAGCAGAAGTATTAGAGGAGAATATAAAGGAAGAGATTGAAAAGATTATTAAATATGAACAAGGTACTATGGATATAGAAAATGGACCTTTACTTCATTCTATATTATTCCATACTAATATTAAAGATTATTTAATGATATGTATACATCATTTAGCAGTAGATGGTGTCTCATGGAGAATATTGACAACAGATGTATTCACGACTTATGAACAAATAGAAAGAAATGAAGAAATTAGTTTACCAAACAAGACGGCGTCATATTTAGATTGGGTTGAAAGTTTAAAGAAATTTGGTGTGAGTGATGAAGCTAAGAATGATGAAGATTATTGGGTAAATGTTGTATCTGAAGGAAAGATTACAGATGAATTATTTTCAAAACCATTAGCACAAAATAATCTGGAAAAACGAATATCTTTATCAAGCTTCTCATTTTCTAAAGAAAAATGTACAAAAATGATGAAAGAATACCATGAGATTTTTGGAATTCAAACTGATGAATTTTTTATTATGGCTTTAAGTATTGCTTTGAATAAATGGAAAAACACATCATCTTATGTGTTGGAGATTGAAACCCATGGTAGAGAAGAACTTAATAAAGATATTAATATTAATAGGACTGTAGGTTGGTTTACTAATTTGTTTCCATTAGTCATAACCAATAGTTCTAATATAAATGATATAGCAATAGAAGTAAGAAGAAAGTTTTTAAAGATTCCTAATAAAGGGATGACTTATGGGATATTAAAATATTTAAATGGTAATAGGTCATTAAATATACATGCTGATTTAGGGTTTAACTTTTTAGGAGATACTTCTATAGAAAATAATAATTTTAAAGGAATAAGATATTGCAATAAATTTAATCGATTTGATATTAATTCTAAAAATGTATTATTTCATCCTTTGACAGTAAATGGGGCCTATGTTGAAAATAAAGTGGTATTTACTAATTATTATGATGGATTATTTGTTAGTGAAGAAGATATAAAGGAATTTGAAGATTATTTTGTAGATGCTCTTAATGATATTTATGATTTTGCATATTCTGATTTAATATTCAAAGAACCAGTAAATATTGTAGAGGAAGTAAGTGATGTTGAGTTTTCAAGTGAAGAAGTAGATTTACTTAATCAGCTAATGAGGGAGTTGGAATAAAATGATTAAAGGAAAAGCAATTAAAACATCTTTTGTAGGTCCATCTAAAAATAAGGATAAAAAATTTTCAGAGTATATATATGAAAATAATAGAAAGATGTATTTCTTCGCAGTGTTTTTTTCAGTAATATCTTATACTCTTAGCATAGGAGTTGCACTTATATTAAAGCAGTATATTGATAAAGGAATTGGAGGAGGATTTCAAGAACTTTACCGTCTAATATTTATTTCAGTAGCATTTATAGGAATAAATATTTTAGTAAATTTAATTGAAACTATTGTAGTGAATAAATTTGCTAAAAAGGCATTACAGAATTTAAAAAAAATAATAGTAGAAAAAATTTTAACTTTAAGACTTAAAGATTTTAATAAAGAGAAAACTGGGACATATATTTCTATACTTAATAATGATTTGACAATTATAGAACAAGATTACATTCGGGGGGGGATTACATTAATATCACAATCTATTATGATAATTGTTGGTATCTTTCTTATGTTTTATATTAATTGGAAACTAGCAATATGTGTATTAGTATCCTGTGTGCTACCTTTAATTATTTCAGCTATTTTTAATAAAAAGTTAGAAATTGCTCAGAAAAATGTATCTTTAAATAACAGTAAATATACTTCTTTTATTAAGGATATACTTACTGGATATTCTGTGATTAAAAGTTTTAATATCGAAAAAGAGGTACTTAATTTATCAGAAAACAAAGTAAATGTTCAAGAAAAAACTAAGGAGAAATATCAGATATTACTTGGTCTTGTAACGGCTTTGACTCAAAATAGTACGATTATAATTGTAATAGTATTATTTATTGTAGGGGCCTGGCTTACTATAAAAGGACAAATGACTATAGGCGGAATACTTGCTTTTGTACAGCTTCTCAATAATGTGACATCTCCTATAAATGAAGTAGTTGCAGGTATAGCTAAAAAGAAAGCAAGTGTACAGTTATTAGAAGAATCTGATAAATTATTAAAAAGAGAAATAGAAATAGGTACTAAAGTTAATAAAGTGCAAATGAAAAAAAACATTAAAATAGAAAATTTGAGTTTTGCATTTGAACCTAACGAAGAATATGTATTAAAAAACATTAATTTAGTTTTTGAAAAGGGAAAATCCTATGCCATTGTTGGATTAAGCGGTAGTGGAAAATCTACATTACTTAAACTTTTGGCGGGATATTATGACTGGTTCGAAGGAAATATTTATATTGATGATATTGAAATACGAAATATTCATGAAACATCTTTAACTCAATTATATAGTATTGTACAACAGGATACTTTTGTTTTCGATGATACTATTGAAGAAAATATTAAACTTTATAGAGAATGGCCTGTGGACCAAGTAAACTTTGCCATTAGCAATGCAGGTATGAATTCCTTTCTTAAAGAAAGGGGAGGAATGCAAGTGCTGTGTGGAGAAGGTGGTATGGGATTATCAGGTGGAGAAAAACAACGAATTTCTATTGCAAGATCATTAATTAAGAAACCATCAATATTACTTATGGATGAAGCCACTTCTGCCTTAGATTTAAAGACAACGAGGGAATTAGAAGCTTCTCTTGGTCATTTAAAAGATATGACAAGAATAGTTATAACTCATAAAGTAGATGAAGAATTATTAAAAGATTATGATTGCATTATAATGATGAAAGATGGAAGGGTTTCTGAAATAGGTAATATTAATGAGTTGTTAAAACAAAAGGGAGAATTTTATTCGCTTTGTCAATTAAGCGATGAATTAAATGAGGTGTAAAATGATAAAAATTAAAAAAAATTTACTAGTAAGTTTATCCTTTATATCTATTGCTTTATTAGGATGTTCAAATGAATCTCATGAAAGTGAATTAAATGGAGATGAGAATATTGATAGAGAAGATGTAAAAGTAGAGCAGAAAAAAGCAATTAATCAAGAAGAAAATAAAGATGATGAAAGGACTAATAATATGGAGTCTTATTCAATTACAATTAATAAAGTACAAAATAAGAAAACAAAATTAGTTGGAAATATAGTATTGAATGAAAATTTTGATGAGGTTTGTGAGGTAACAGGTAATGATTCAGATCTTGTTTCTGTATCAATAGATGAAAATAAAAAAAACATTAATATAAGTAGTAATAAAAGATACTTGGATACTTCTGGTAATTTAGTTATAAAAATTGGTGTGCCTATAAAGAATATAAATATAAATCAAGGTAAGTTTAATCTAGATATATCTGTAAATTCTACAGAGCAATTCCATGGCGTATTTGAATGTGCAGTTAATGGAGAAATAGAAAGTAATAATGTTAATGTTCTTGATTTGGATTTTCTTGGATCAGGTAATATTGAATTAGAAGGAAATGTAGAATATTTAGATATTTTTATAGAAGGTTCTTCTATTATTGAAGGTAAAAAAATGGAAGCTGATGATGTGAAAGTTAAATTAGAAGGTGTAGGAAGTTGTAGTGTATATTCCCATGAAAGCTTAACTGCCTATGTTGAGGGTGTAGGAAGTATAACTTATTATGGGAAACCAGATTTAATAGATAAGAAAGTAGATGGATTAGGATTTATTAAAGAAGGGGATTAGATTACAATAGGTACTCAATTGAGTACCTATTGTTTTAAATAATTCATCATATTTTGACTAA
>NZ_JBQCYD010000086.1:0-4128 GCF_052088025.1 Senegalia sp. (in: firmicutes)
TAATACTATATCAGTTTTTTTGAAGCTTGTCAACTCTTTTTTAAAATTCTTTTTTGAAGAAAATTTGATTTAAGATGAATTGCTTGTTACTGATAACTTCTATTAATATATCAAAAGATTTTATCATTGTCAAGATTAAAAATCATTTTATATTTTAATGATTTGAATAAGTAGTCTAAATATATCATAAATATTAATGTAGTTGTATTTAATTTGATATGGGGGTAAATATATGTTTTTAACTATAATATTGTTTTCATTAGGATTAGTTTTAATTGTAAAGGGTGGAGATCTTTTTATTGACTCTTCTATTAATGTAGCTAAAATTTCTAATCTGCCAGAAATACTAATAGGAGCTACAATAGTAAGTTTAGCTACAACTGCTCCAGAAGCTATTGTATCTATTACAGCTTCACTAAGAAATTATACCCAAATGAGTGTAGGTAATTCCATAGGATCTATTGTTTGTAATACTGGATTAATTCTAGGAGTTTCTAATTTTATAAAACCAAGTAAGGTTAAAGGCAAATTCACTAAGTTGAAATCATTGATGCTTATAGTGTTTTTTGCTATATTTTTCATTATATCTAATGATAGAATGATCAACCATAGTGATGCTATGATACTTTTAGTTCTTTTATCTATATACATATTATTTGATTTATTAGTTATAAACTATAAAAAATCATCATCTATTAATAATGAAGTAACTTATATGAAAAAAGATCTTATCAAAATATTGTTTTTATTTCTAATAGGAATCACAGGAATATTTATAGGTTCGAATTTGCTTATAAGTAATGGTATTATAATAGCTAAATTTATAGGAGTTCCAGAGGCGGTTATTAGTTTAACATTTATTGCTCTTGGTACTTCTCTACCAGAACTTACTACAGCTCTTACAGCTCTTAGAAAAGGGCATTCATCATTATCTGTAGGTAATATAATTGGAGCAAATATATTAAACATTTCCCTAGTATTAGGTGCTGCTGGTTTTTTAAATCCTCTTGAAATAACAAATCAAAATATATATTTAGACTTTCCAGTAGCTTTTATAATGATTTTAATTTTAGGTCTTTCTTGTATATTAAAAGGCAGAATCAATAAAATAATAGGGTTTTTATTATTTGCTATTTATATATCTTATTTAATATTTTTATATTATCTATATTTTTAAACTTTAATATATGTAAATAAAAATGACAAGAAAAACTTGTCATTTTTATTTATTGTTTATTTTTTTAAATATTAAATAAGAATATATTATTGGGAAAAGCACCATTATTATAGTGGATCCTATTATTATCGCTATTGATATATCTCCTGGTAAGAAGGCAGAAATTATAAATAAAATTCCTGTTATTACAAAAGCATATCTTCCTACTCTATGAGTTTTTTTCCATACTACTTCACTTGCAAGTGTCCAAGGGGTTCTTATTCCAAAGAAGTAATTATGTCTAATCTGACCCATATAATTTCCTATTACTATAAAAAGTGATCCTACGCCTAAAATAACTAATAATTGCATGTTTATATTGTTTCCTAAAGAAGCATATATTGAAATCCAATGTATTATGATTAAAAATATAATTGTAGCAAATATGGTCATATTATATGCTTTTTTATGTTTTTTATAGGATTCCTTTTTTGGATCAATCTTTGGTAGAAATCTCATCAATCCATATAATATAAGTGGTATTAGCGCTGTAAAAAACACTGCTTCTTTTCCCCAATATGAATTCACCTCACCATTTAATCCCCATTGTCTGGGAATTTCTTCAGGAAGCTCAGCATATATAAAAATTGTAGCAATGAATGATAGTAATATTATAACAATTAAAGTCCATTCTTTTTTCATTATCATTTCTCCTCTCTAAAATCCAAAAACCATTTCATTACTTCTTGAACTACTGTAGTATTTAATGAGTATATGATATTTTGACCTTCCTTTTCCCATAATACTAATTCTGCATTTTTTAAAATACTTAAATGATGACTTATTGAGGGCTTACTCATATCAAATTTATCTGCTATTTCACCTGCTAACATATCATTATCTTTTAAATACTCTAATATCTTACGCCTTGTAGGATCAGATAGTGCTTTAAAAGCTTTATTCAATTTATGGCCACCTTTCTCTTAATTAGATAATTAAACAATCATCTAATTATAGTTTATAGTTAAATAATTGTTTTGTCAATATATTGTTAAATAAAAGCCCTATGCATTTTCGTTATGCACAGAGCTTTCATTTAAATATTTATTTAGTACTTACATCCAAAACTTGGATAACAGAATAATACAACTAATAGTAAAAAGAAAAATAGTAATTCACTATTTATTCCTTCTCCCCCACCAAAAGATCCTAATATACCGCCTCTAGATTCTGACATCAAATATCCTCCCTTTCTTTAATATGTTATTTTTATTGCTTAATATATAATACACATTAAAGAAAAAAGTGTGATAGTTTTTTGTTTTTATATAAATTTATTTTGTATTTTTTATAAACATTTGAGTCCAATAATATCCTCCATTATTATCTTTTGCTATACCCACTCCAATTTCATCAAATGAACTATTTAAAATATTTTTTCTATGACCTTCTGAATTCATCCAACCATCCATTACACTTTGGGCTGTTCTTTGTCCACGTGCTATATTTTCACCTGCTGTACTATATTTTATATCAAAATCTTTCATCATATCAAATGGTGATCCATAAGTAGGTGATGTATGAGAAAAATAATTTTTATCTCTCATATCTGTAGACTTATATCTTGCTACTCTTGAAAGCTCCCAATTTTTCTTTAAAGGTGCTAATCCATTTTTACCACGTTCTACATTGACTAGCTCTATAACTTTATCTTCTATAGATTGTCCCTCATCAGCTGTTGGTATTGTTATTTCTTGATTTGGATATATAGTGCTAGGATTTTCAATCTGTGGATTTAAATTGATTATTTCACTCAACCCTATTTTGTGCTTTACTGCTATCTTCCACATAGTATCTCCATATTTCACCTTATAAGTATCTTGTGCTGAAAATACTGGTACTGAAATTAATATTAATATAATTATAAATATACTTGAAATTTTCTTCTTCATATTCTCCTCCTTATTTTTTTATACTTTATTGCAACTACTAGTATAGGGGAAAACATAGTAATAATCAAGCTTATATGCCATGTAAATATTGGGTTTAGAATTAAATATTACTAATATAATTAATTAAAATAAATACACACTTATAATTATTCATGTATATGATTAATGTCTCATTTTAAGTCTTATAAAATTTATTTGCTTAATATAAGAAGTTAGTATTTTAAATAAATGGGAAAGTATATACTAAGGAGGAATTTTATGATTAGTAAAAATTTAAAAATAAAAAATAAATATGATAAAAGGCTTTCTGTCATTTTAAATCTACCAAAGGAAAATATTAAAGATTATATAATCTTTAATCATTGTTTTACTTGCTCTAAAGATTACAAAATTTATAATAATATCTCAAAAGTATTAGCAAGTAATGGATATGCTACTATTAGATTTGATATGATGGGTCTTGGTAATAGTGAAGGTGATTTTAAAGATAGCTCTTTTAGTACAAATATTGAAGATCTAATTTCGGTATATGAATTTGTAAAGAAGAATTACAAAGCTCCTAAATTCCTTATAGGTCATTCTTTAGGTGGCTTAATATCTATAAAATCATCAGAGAAGTTAGAAGGTATTAAGGGCATAGCAGCTATAGGAACTCCTTTTAATTTAGATGGTCTTAAA
This sequence comes from Senegalia sp. (in: firmicutes), assembly GCF_052088025.1. Lineage (NCBI taxonomy): Bacteria > Bacillati > Bacillota > Clostridia > Eubacteriales > Clostridiaceae > Senegalia > Senegalia sp. (in: firmicutes). The sequence continues at coordinate 3,787 of NZ_JBQCYD010000086.1, forward strand.
AATATATTTTCTAAATATTATGATGAATTATCTAAAAATGGAAAAGCTAAAATTGATATAGCTGGAAGAGAGTTCACTATTGGAATAAAGTTTTTAGAGGATATTAAAAATGAAGATATAGAAAGTACTATTAAAAATTTTAATAAACCCATAGCTATATTTCACTCAAATATTGATAAGGTTGTAGATTATAAGTATGGAATAAAATTATTTAATGCTATAAACTCTGATAAAAACTTCATAACTCTTAGTGGGGTCAATCATCTAGTAAGTAAAAAAGATGATGCTTATTATATAGGGCATATCTTAAATGAATGGTTTGACAATATAAAATAGAGATCA
>NZ_JBQCYD010000087.1:0-3598 GCF_052088025.1 Senegalia sp. (in: firmicutes)
GATGATGGTCGTTTAAGTGCTAAAGAAGTTGTAGGTAATAAAAAAGCTTTAACAGAGTTTCAAGATAGATTTAATGAGCATGTTAAACAACGAGGATATGATTTAGAACGTGGACAATCGAGACAAGTAACAAATGCCAAACATGAGCAAATGAGCCAATATAAACAAAAGACAGAATATCATAAGCAAGAATATGAACGTGAGAGCCAAAAAACAGACCATATAAAGCAAAATAACGATAAGTTGATGCAAGAGTATCAAAAATCATTAAATACGCTTAAAAAGCCTATAAATGTTCCATATGAGCAAGAAACTGAAAAAGTAGGTGGTTTATTTAGCAAAGAAATACAAGAAACTGGAAATGTTGTTATAAGCAAAGAGGATTTCAATACTTTTCAGAAGCAAATAGAAGCAGCACAATCAATCTCAGATGATTATGAGTATATTAAGTCAGATAAAGCTCTAAATGACCTTAGAAACGAAAATATTAAGCTTAAAGAAGATAATGAGCGTGCGTTTGAGAGTCTATCAAAAATAACTGATGTTGCTAAAGAACGACGGTCACAACTTGAGAAAGCAGATAAACTAGTTAAAATTATTCAAGAAATTTTTGAGAAACTAGAACAATTTCTTGGTAGAAAGACATATAAGGATTTAATGAATGATGTGACTAGAGAAAATAGCGATATGATAAAAATGGTTCGGACATTAGATAAGCAAATACATCCTGAAGAACATCAAGAGAAAGAACAAAAACATAATAGAGGTATCAGTAGATAACTAAAAAACTACTGTTAATAAGCCTGTGCAAAGCTATAACAGTAGTTCTAAAAATTTTTTAAGCTTATTTATATAGTGTCTCATGCTTTATTAAGAAGTATGAGTAAGGAGCCCTATATGTATTATAACAAAAGAACACGCATTTATGCCGAGAAAATCTATTTGTCGATGAGAGCCCTTAATTAGACTTAAAGCGCCAGCGGGAGGATAGCGTCAGCTATTAAATCGACCGATGGACAGCTTTAGGATTATTAAGGAGCGCAGAATCGTCGACAAATAGAGGAATTGGAATAAAGCAATATAAGTTATTATTCTTATATTTTATGATTTTACTAATTCTACTAATTTCTCTGCTATATTTTTCATATTAATTTTTTCTTAATTGGGTTACTAATACCACCATTAAAAAGACGCGGTAATTGACGCGTCTTTTTAATGGTGGTATTTTATATTTAGAAGATAATATTTGTGATTTTGTCTTCTTTAGCTTTTTTTAGAGTATTTGATAAGTATTTTTTTCCTAAATGGTTTAGTAAGTATTTATAATCTTCAATAATGTTTTCATTATTTAGATTTATGTTTTCTTCTAACCAATTTTTATAGGCTAGTTCTTTAAAGTCAGAACTTTGATTTTTTAATATATCAATTATTTTTGGAGCATGGTTTTTAAATTGATGTATTATTTTGGGGAAATCAATATTATTGTAAGTATATTTTCCTCCAGCACTGAATAAATCTCTTGTGGAAGGACTATAAAAGAAATAAGTAGATATTAAGTATTTAGTAATTCTAGTATAGTCACTTTTTCCTTTTTCTTGACTTCCTATTGTTTTAAGTAAGTCGTTAGGGAATAGAATTAGCATTTCTGCTATTAATTCATGAATTTTATTTTTTTCTAAGTCTTTTATTAAGGTTGGTAAAATTTCTTCACTTTCAGTAATATACCATTGCGCTTTATTTGTATTTTCTTTTAATATTTTTTGTACATAACTATTTTTTTCTGTTTCTGTCATTATTCTTATTTTGTCGTAGTCTTCTTTTTTTTCGAAGATGCTTTTTTTTGTATTCATATTTATAAAATATCTTGGTTTATGAGTTACTTTAATATTTTCAGTTACAGTCCAATATGGAGCGAAAGCAACTTTATAATTTATTTCTTTTTTCTTTTTATTTATTGTTCCAAATAATAGATAAATTTCTTTGTAATCCTGACTACTAACACTTTCAAAAACTGAACCACCGTTATTTATCCAACTACCATCTGTTCTGCTTTTAAGCTCTATTCCATATTTAACATTATTTATTAATATATCTATATCTGGAAAATGATGGCCATAGTTTTCTGTAATACTTATGTTTTCTATATTTATTTCTTTTGTTAAATCACTAAATAATTTTTCAAAACCATTATAACTATTTGTAGATTTTATATACTTTTCTTCAATTTCTGTACTTTCTATTTTTTCTTTTAACAATAATAGAAATTCATTTATTGAGTAAGACAATGTGACACCTCGTTTAAATTAATTTATTAAGGATGATATATATGACTAATACTTATTATGATAAAAATATAAAATTTATCAATGCTAATGAAGTAGAAATACCTAAGAATGTTAAACCTATTAATGTTCTTAGTTTGTTTTCTGGTGTTGGAGGTATGGATTTAGGCTTTGTAGGAGGTTTTGAATTTTTAGATAACATATATTCTAAAAACCCTTTCAAAATAATCTTTGCCAATGATATTTTTAAGCAAGCTGCAGATGTATATGAATATAATTTCAAGCATAATGTGGAAAGAGGAAGTATAACTGATTTGGATTTAAGTTTTGAAAATGTAGATATTGTTTTAGGTGGATTTCCTTGTCAGACTTTTAGTTATTCTGGGAAGAGAAACGGTTTAAGTGATCCAAGAGGACAGCTTTACAAACAAATGATAAGAGTTATAAATAGTTGTAAACCTAAGATGTTTATAGCAGAAAATGTAGATGGTATTAGAAATTCAAAAAAAGATATTTCAGGTACTAATGTTGATCAATCGGCATTGGATACTATTTTAGAAGATTTTGAAGAGAATGGGTATGATGTACAGTATCATGTATTAAATGCTGCTGATTATGGAGTTCCACAAATTCGTAGAAGAGTTATTATAATAGGAATTCGTAAAGATTTAGGAGATATAAATTCCCAATATTATCCAAGTCCTACACATTTTAAGGATGTTGATGAAAATAAATGGCTTACTGCTAAAGATGGTATTGAAGATTTATGGAATCTAATTGATAAAACTTCGATTCCAAATCACACATACAAGGATTTTTCTAAAGCTAAATTTTATCCAGGTAAGAAAATGCAAGGAAATAATAGAATATTATCAAATAAACCAGCTCCAACTATTAGAGCAGAACATCATGGTAATATTGAAGGACATTATAATTATATAGGTGATGATGAAAATGATGTTTTAGGTTGGAGAAGGTTAAGTGTAAGAGAATGTGCTAGATTACAATCTTTTCCAGATTCTTTTAATTTTATAAGTAGTGCTTCTTCCTCATATAAAATGATAGGTAATGCAGTTCCGCCAGTTATGGCATGGAATATAGCTAGAGCTGTGTTTTATACTTTGGATAAATTAAATTGCATTGAAAAAAATAAAGAAAAAAACTTAGTTTAAACTTATTAGACCAAGTTATTTTATAGTGTTATATTAATAAACAAATAAAAAGAAGTCGCTCACCCCAAACCGACCAAAGTTTTTGTGAACGACTTACCTAAATAAAATATAAAGAGTTATGTTTTATTAATTTTTGTATATCTA
>NZ_JBQCYD010000088.1:0-3210 GCF_052088025.1 Senegalia sp. (in: firmicutes)
ATTAAAAAAGCCTACTTAAATGAAATGTTTGTGTAGAAAGAAAGGGGGAGTTTCGTGGGAAATCATAAAAAAACTTCATCTGAAAGAAACTTTCAGGAAAGATTTGTAAGGGAGTTAGAAAAGTATAGATGGATAGCTCCGGATGAATTAAATGGGAATAAGAAAAAAGTAACAGAAGATGATCTAATAGCTCACTGGAGAGGTGAACTAAATCGTATTAATGCTGATCAATTAGAAGGAGTACCACTTACTGATACTGAATTTGCACAAGTACTTTCAAAGGTAAATGCTATAGATAACAGCTTTGAAGCTGCTAAGATACTTGCTATGGAAGGGTCCATTGGTAAAATAGATGGAATCTATAGGGATGATAATCCTAAAGTTACTAGAAAGCAAATAACTCTTACTATCTTTAAAAAAGCAGAGGTAAGGGGTGGTGATTCAAGCTATAAAATAGCTAGAGAAATTACCACTTCAAATAATAATAGATTTGATATTGTACTATTAATTAATGGATTGCCCTTAATTAATATTGAACAAAAGCGTGCTGATAAAACATTAGATGAAGCATTTGGACAATTTAAAAGATACTATAGGGACGGGGAATATATAAATAATTTTTTTGTCTTTTCTCAGATGATGGTAATTACATCTGAAGTAGCTACAAGATATTTTGCCACACCAAAGTCCATAAATGATTTCAACTTAAGTTTTGTTTTTGGCTGGGCGAATAAAAATAATAGACCCGTTAATAATTGGCAGGATATAGTGGCTCAATTCTTAATGATACCTATGGCCCACCAACTGGTAGGAGATTATTTGATAATAGATGAGGCAGAAGAAGAGGAAAACAAAAGGCATATGATTATGCGTTCCTATCAGGTTTATGCACTTCAAGCTGTAGAAGGCGCTGCCTTTGGTTGGGATAATAAGGAGAAGATACCTCATGGAGGATATGTTTGGCATACTACTGGTTCAGGTAAGACCATTACAAGTTTTAAAACTGCCTTATTTTTATCTACTAGAGGAGGTTTTGACAAAGTTATATTTTTAGTAGATAGAAGGGAGCTCGATAAGAAAACTAGTGAAAATTTTAAGGCCTATGCTGCATATGAATCTGTATCAGTAGATGATACAAAGCATACTTATCTCCTTAGAAAACAGTTACTTTCTCCTAGGAAAGGGATAGTAGTAACTACAACTTTCAAACTTAATAGTCTGGTTAAAGATTTAGTAGAGGCTAAAGATTTTACTTTTTCAAATAAAAAAATAATATTTATAATAGATGAAGCTCATAGGACAACCATGGGTCAGATGATGGGGAATATAAAGGACTATTTTAAAAAGAATGGCTTATTTTATGGATTTACAGGCACACCACTTTTTGATGAAAATGAAATTACAGGTATGGTAAATGAAAAAAGTGAAGTTATAGACACCACAGAAAAATTATTTGGTCCAGAACTTCATAAGTATACCATTGATGAAGCAATAGCAGATGGAAATGTATTGGGCTTTCATGTTGACTATATTAATACTGGTGAATTTTTAAATCATGAAGATTTAAAAGAGCAAATAAAAGAACAAATACAAGAAGAAAAGCCAGATATGACAGGTCTTGAAATTGAGCGAATGGTACAAGGATGGAATAATGCTCAAGTTGAAAAGGAAGCAACTAAAAGAAAAATCCTTATATACCATGATGGAACTCATATAGCTAGGGTAGTTAAAGAAATACTTTCTAATTGGGAAGAACAATCACAGAAGATGACCTTTAATGCAATTTTAACTGTTGCCTATAAGGATCGTGTAATTAAATACTATAATGAATTTAAAGAACAATTAAAATCAAATGAATATAAAATAAATATTGCTATGACATTTAGTTTTGGAAATGAAAATGATGTAGACAATATCCCAGTGGAAATAATAGAGACTATGTTTAAAGATTATGGGGAATTTACTGGTATAGAATTTATTTGTGGAGATAGAAAAAGAGGAGAAGATGCGTACTTTGAAGATATAGTAGCTCGTGGTACTCGTGGAGGCAGTGGTCGTAATAAAAAGAATATAGATCTTATTATTGTTGCAGACCAGCTACTGACAGGGTATGATTCTAAATTCTTAAATACCTTATATGTAGATAGATCTTTAGAACTTCAAGGATTAATTCAAGCATATTCTAGAACTAACCGTATTTATGGTAAAAACAAGGAATTTGGAACTATTGTTAACTTTAAATATCCTAAAATAACTGAAGAACAAGTGAACAGAGCTTTAAGGCTATATGGAAGTGGAGGCTCTAGTAGCAGGGTTATAGTAGAGCATTATATAAGTGCAGTAGAAAAATTTTCTCTAAAGATAAAAGAAATGATAAAAGCTTTACCAGATCCTACAGAATGGGAAAATTTAAAAACAAATAGCGAAAGAAAAGAATTGTTTATTTTATCATTTAAAGATGCAAATGAACAGTTAAGATTAGTTATGCAGTACTATGAATTTAAATGGGATGAAGAGTCCTTTGATATAGATGAACATACATGGCTAAAATATGTAGGAGCCTATAAAAATTTGATATATAAAGAAAGTATGCCTTATGAAGATGAACCTATTATGCCCTTAGTAGGAAAAACAAAATTATCAGCAAGTCAGGTTATAGATGCAAATCATATATTAAATTTAATAGGAAATAAGGTAAGAGCAGAAAAGGGAATCCAAACTATAGATGAAGAGACTTTAAGAATTATATATCAAGAAATTCAAGAATTAAGTAATGTAGGTGAAGATGAGCAAGCCAAGCTATTAAAAGAATTTGTAGAAACAGAGTTAGTACCAGGTAACTTACCAAGTGATTTAAATTTTGATGAATTATATGAAAAATGGAAAAATAAAAAGGTGGAAAAAGAAATAAGTAAATTTTCACAAGAATGGGGTATAGACCAATCATTATTATCTAAATCAGTAGATCACTTTTCTATAGTTGAAGAAGACTCTATACCTTATATTACTGAAATATCAGCCAATGTTGACTTTAATAAAGCCACAAAACAAGAAGCAAGAAGCCAGTTAGAACACACTATGAAGTTATTAAACGAGGCTCTACCCCAATGGCTTATAGAAGTTAAGAAAAAATATAATTAAATAATAGAAAGTAGAAATGACACTGCCTTTAGCAGTGTCATTTCTACTTTCTATTGGGAACAGCGTAAG
>NZ_JBQCYD010000089.1:0-3081 GCF_052088025.1 Senegalia sp. (in: firmicutes)
TTTTTTACATATTCATTTAAATTTACTACATTTGGCATTCTGTGAATTTTATTTGTTTTAGAATCAAATATTTTAGATACACTTCCTGCACCTAAACCAATTACAGTTTGTCTCTCTTCCATCATCAAAATATTATAAATGCATTCTTTATTTTTTTTAGCATATCCTATATTCTCAAAATTACCTAAAATTTGCTTTTGCCTATACATATAATAAGCTTTCATATTCATTCCTTTTGAATATTCTCTTGTTATATCTAACATATTTTCTAAATTATTTTCTTTTTTAATCTCATATTTATCTAATTCTTTATTTAATTTAGATGATTTTTTTATAGTTAAGGTATGAACAGTTAGATTATCAGGATCTAGTTTTTTTATAATTTCCATTGTGTTTTTAATATCTTTTTCATTTTCTTTAGGAAGTCCTACTATTAAATCCATATTTATAGAATTAAATCCTATTTTTTTTGCTTGATTAAAAATTTCTTTTATTTCTTCTTTGCTATGAGTCCTATTCATTAATTTTAAGGTATCATCATTCATTGTCTGAGGATTTATACTGATTCTATCTATTTTATTTCTTTTAAGCATCTCTAATACTTCTTTGTTTATGGTATCAACTCTTCCAGCTTCTACTGTAAACTCCAATATCTTACTAGTATCAAAGTATTTATATATAGCCTTAATTATCATCTCTAAATTTTCAGATGGTATTGCACTAGGAGTACCTCCACCAATATATATAGTTTTTAATATTTTGTCATTCATAAATGAACCTAATTCCTTGATTTCTTCAATCAATGAATTAGTATAAGAATCAATGAAATGACCCCATTTATCCACCAGATAAGAAGGAAAGGAGCAATATATACATCTGCTTGGACAAAAAGGAATACTTACATATAAACTATAATTATCTTTATTTATAGGGTAGATATGTTTCTTTTGTAAGGATGTGATTTCTACAAGTAATTGTGCTTTTTTGATATCTAAGAGATATTCCTCTGTCAATATCTCTATTATCTCATCATTACCTATGTTTTTTTCCCTTAGATCATGGACCACCTTAGAAGGTCTTATTCCTGTTAATATCCCCCATGGCGCATTTATATTTTTAATTTGTTTTGCAGCCATATAAATTGATTTTTTTACAGCTATGCCAATTTTTTTGTCAAATGGTCTTTTTATATTCATATTTTCTATATCATCTATATTGTTTTCACTTATTAAATCATTATTTAAGTATATTTTACTATTAACTACATTTGAATCTAAATCTAAAATTATTAAATATCCGTCTATGTTAAATCTTAATTCATCTACAAAGTTTATATCACTTGTTTCAAAGAGCACTTTTACTAATTCATATATAGGATGACTTTTATTATAATTTTTCAAATATATATTTATCATATTTTATCTATCTTAAAAAAGGATTGTTATTTCTTTCATAGCCTATAGTAGAGCTAGGTCCATGACCTGGATAAACTTTTATATGATCTTCATAAATCATAAGTTTATCTTTAATTGAAGCTATAATATCATCATAAGATCCACCATATAAATCTGTCCTGCCTATAGAACCTTTAAAAAGTGTATCACCTGTAAATATATTATCCCCTATTTTAATAGATATACATCCCTTTGTATGACCTTTTGTATGAATAACCTTAGCTTCTAAATCGCCAAATTTTATAAGATCACCATCTTTAAGTAAGGCATCTGGACTTATTTCTACAGTTACCATTGGCATTTGAGATGATAGGTTAAGTTCTTTATCTTCTAACATTTCTTTGTCATCTTCATGAATTAATATTTCTGAATTAGTTGCATCTTTAAGCTCGACTATACCACCAATATGATCGCCATGACCATGAGTTAATACTATATATTTAACATTTAATTTTTCATCATTTATAATATCCATTAATCCTTTTGTATTGTCTGAAGGATCTATTATTATTGCATCTTTAGTCTCTTGTGAGGCAACAATGAAACAATTAGCACCATATACCCCACTTGAAAGTTCTCTTATTAACATTAAATCTTCCTTTCTAAAAGTTCTTTTTACTATCTATAAGTATTGTAACAGGACCATCATTTCTTAAATCCACTTTCATATCTGCTCCAAATTTACCTGAAGCTACTTTTATATCATATCTTGATGCTAGTTTTAAAAAATCATCATATAATTTTTCTGAAATATCAGGTTTTGCTGCTTTCATGAAATTCGGACGTCTTCCTTTTCTACAATCACCATATAAAGTGAATTGAGAAACCACAAGAAGTTCTCCTGAAATATCTAATAAAGATAAATTCATTTTTTCATTTTCATCTTCAAATATCCTAAGATGCATGATTTTTTCAACTAGATATTTTATATCACTTTCATTGTCTTCATCACAAATTCCCAAAAGAACTAATAAACCTTTATTTATTTCAGATTCTTTCTTTTCATTAATTTCAACAGCAGCAGAATTAACTCTTTGAATTACAGCTCTCATCTCATCACCTCTTAAGTCGTCACTCTATAAACATCAAGTACTCCTGTGACTTTTTTTAGTCTCTTTATTAAATTATTTAATTGATTTATATCTTTTATCTCTAAAGTTAGATTAATAATAGCTAGTTTTTCTTTGTTGGTTCTAGCATTTAAAGAAGATACAAATAAATTGGCTTCAGATAAAAGAATAGTAATCTCTGATAATAAACCTGGTCTATCAGAACCCTTAACTTGCAATTCAGCCTGATAGGAAGTTTTATCCTCTTGTGCCCAATCCACATCAATAAATCTTTGATCTTTACCTAAATCTACTATATTAGGACAATCACTCCTGTGAACAGATACACCTCTACCACGAGTTATATATCCCTTTATCTCATCACCAGGAACAGGATTACAACATTTTGCAAATCTTACCTTTACATTGTCTATTCCACTTATATTTATACCTTGACTTTGTTTTTTATTTATTTTAGATTTAACCTGATTATGAACCTTATCTGGTAAATCTACTAATTTATAATGTTCCTTATAATATTCTTTAAGTTTTGTTGTTATTTGAGCTAATGTAGTGTT
>NZ_JBQCYD010000090.1:0-3024 GCF_052088025.1 Senegalia sp. (in: firmicutes)
TGAACTTGAAGCTAACTTATTAAGTGAACGTACGAAAAAAGGATTAGAAGCAGCACGAGCAAGAGGGCGAAAAGGCGGGAGGCCTTCATTACCTGACCATAAGAAAAGAGAAATTAAGTTTCTATACGATGAACAAAAACTTACAGGAGAAGAAATTGCTAAGCAAACTGGTGTAAGTCGTTCAACGGTATACAGAATAATAAAAAATAATTAGTTTAAACAACTGGTAACGTGAAGAAATAATAAAAACTTTAATAAATTCTCTTTTTTAGAAGAAAAATTAAAATTGGTCGTTCATAAAAAATCATGAATTATCTAAAAAACAACGATTGATATTAAAGATTTAGAAGAACAAGAATTTATTTTATTTAATTCTGATTTCTATTTAAACCATAAAATCAAAAATACATGTAGAAATTATGGCTTTAATCCTAATATGATTTTTAAAACCACTCAATGGAGCTTCACAGAAGAAATATTATTAAATAATCTAGGGATATGTATATTACCCGAAGGAATACTAGACTTATTAGATAATAATTTACAAGTCATCGATATTAATAAACCTTCCATGAAATGGGAACTTACTATTATTTGGAGAAAAGATATTATAGTTGATTCTTTAACAAAAAATTGGATTAAATTTCTCCAAGAAAAATTCTTAATTAACTATTAAATATAAAAGCATTTGAGAAATTTATAGCTATATAAAAAAAGGATATTTTATATTTATACACTCTCGCTCTATAATTAGAACGTAAAACATTATAGAAACGGGAGTTTTTTATGGAAAATTATAAATTTCCTAGTGATAGTAAAATTGTCAGTACGGACCAAGTATTAATTAATGATTTAAACAATTATAATACACTATTTGGGGGGGTGTTAATGAAAAAAATTGATAATAACGCCACACTATCAGCTAGAAGACATGCAAGAGTTAAAGAATGTGTTACAGCTTCTACAGATTCAGTAGAATTTTTATATCCAATCACCCAATCTGATTCAGTTTGTATAGAATCTTATGTAGTTTATACAGGAGAAAAATCTATGGAAATATTTTGTAAAGTCATTTCAGAAGATATGATTACTGCAGAAAGAAAAATTGCTGCTGTAGCTTTTCTTACTTTTGTAGCTTTGGATGAAAAGAAAAAACCAATTAAAATACCCAAAATCTCTCCTCAGTCCAAAGAAGAAAAATTATTATTTATGGATGGCGAAGCAAGAGCTAAAATGCGAAAAATTAAAAGATCACAAACTAAAAATATAATTGACTCTCTTGATATCAATAAGCCATGGGAATTGGAGTAGTGATAAAATGATTAATGAAATGGAAGAATTAAACCAAATTAAGTTAGATTTGAAAAAACTAAGAAACGAATTTCCTAGTATGTATGAAAAGTTAGAATATATAGCTAGTTTGACAAGACAATTAAGTATCCATTATAAATATTTAGGAGCACTTATGTTTTCAGATAACCGTGAAAATATTCAAAATGAGAGACCAATTTTAATAAGAGAATCTGTTTTAAAATTATATGAACAAGAAGTAGCAAAAGTTAAAAAAGATAGTGATTTTGTGTTTTTTAAAGATATGATGTTAAAATTCCAAAATGTGGACTACTCACAAATATTTCTTATCATTTTAGGTGCTGAACCTGATTTTGTATTTAATAATACAATTATTAAATAATAAGTTCATTAAGAATGCTTAGATTAACAAATTATAAAAATTTAAAAATCACTTGACTAAATAAAACTATATTTTAGCTAATAAAAGAGCCACTCTGATTTAGATTGGCTCTTTTATTAGCTTTTATAACTTAACGAGAATTTTTGCTTGTGATTTATCGTTTACAAGTTGTTTAAATCCTGACTCCACAATATCATCTAACTCTATCTCATCAGTAACGACATCTTTAACTTTTAAATTACCTTCTTTAATTAAATCTATTGTTTGTTGAAATGTAGTAGGTGTATAAGCAATTGTCGAAGTGAGCTTTACACCTGTATTTGTTAATTGCATTGGATTCCATTCAATAGGATGACCAAATATAGACACTATAACGACAGTACCTCTTGCTTTAGTAACGTCTATAGCAGATTTAAGTGTTGGTGCTACACCAGCTACTTCAAATGCTACATCAACTCCATTATCTGTATGTTTATTAATAACATCACTTGGATCTGATTCACCAGAATTTATAGTATGAGTAGCACCAATCGCTTTAGCTTTATTCAATCTTTCTTCTGATAAATCAAAAACAAATATCTTACTTGCACCTGCAGCTTTAGCTGCTATGACTGTTAATAAACCGATTGGACCTGCACCAAAAATAGCAACAGTATCGCCAAATAGAACTTCACCTTCTTTAATTGCTTGAACTGCAACAGCCATCGGTTCTACAAGGGCTCCTTCTTTATCAGAAACGTTATCTGGCAATTTATAAACATTCTCTTCTGGGACGTTTGTAAGTTCTGCAAATCCACCATCAGAACCTAAGCCTATAAATGAATAACCATCATAAAGATCAATATTTTCTTCTTTTTCACGATTTGAAACTGTAGGATTAATGACAACACGATCGCCTTTATTAAATTTTGTAACCTTAGAACCAATATCATCTACTACACCTGCAAATTCGTGGCCTAATGTAACGGGCGCTTTTTGGCCAAGGAACGGGTCAGGTTTGTCTGTTGAAATAAATATAGGGCCTTCTAAGTATTCATGTAAATCTGTACCACAAATGCCAGCCCAAGACACTTTAACTTTAACCTCATTATCTTGTAACTCTTTAGATTTTCGATCTTCAACTCGTACATCCTTTTGACCATACCAAACTGCTGCTTTCATTGATAAAACCTCCTTGTTTTAGTTAATTTAATAGTATGCCTTTTAAAAGTTACTTTGCAACAGAACCACTTTTATAATAACTTATGTTTGCGTAATAATTCTTCAATGAATGTGCCATGTATTTTTTCCATCGCTTTTTTTAGAACTGAACGTTTAAGAAAGTTCTTATT
>NZ_JBQCYD010000091.1:0-2876 GCF_052088025.1 Senegalia sp. (in: firmicutes)
AGCTCTTTCTATGACATTTTCCAGTTCTCGAATATTACCTGGCCAGTCATAATTTTCTAAATATTTTAAAGCTTTTTTAGATATATCTTCTACGTATATTCCTAATTTTTTGGTTAATTTATTTTTTAAAAATATGGCAAGTTCTTTTATATCTTCTTTTCTTTCCCTCAGTGGTGGAAGGTCAAATCTCACTACATTTAATCTATAATAAAAGTCTTCTCTGAATCTTTTTTCTTCTACAAGTTTTTTAAGGTTTTTGTTGGTAGATGCTATTATTCTAACATCTAGATCTTTTACAGTGTTGCCTCCAACACTTTCAAATTCTTTCTCTTGAATAACACGCAGAAGTTTAGCTTGCATATTAAGAGGCATGTCCCCTATCTCATCAAGTAAAATTGTGCCCCCATTAGCTATTTCAAATTTCCCTTTCTTACCACCTTTTTTTGCTCCGGTAAATGCTCCTTCTTCATAGCCAAATAATTCAGATTCTAAAAGTTCTGAAGGTATAGCTGCACAATTAAGCCTTACAAATGGCCCAAACTTTCTATTGCTTGCATTGTGAATAGAGTGAGCAAATAATTCCTTACCCGTACCACTTTCTCCTGTTATTATTACATTGGATTTAGATTTTGCAACTCTTGCTCCTATTTTTTTAAGTTCTTCCATCTTTCCAGTATTACCTATTATACTATCGAAAGTATATTTAGCAGATCTATCATCTATTACTTCATTTTTATAATATTCAAGTTCTTTTTCAAGTTCTAATACTTTTTGCTTAACTATATGAAAATCGCCCAAATCTTTAAACATTACCTTTCCTACAGCACCTATTATCTTGTCACCTTTTTTTATAGGTACTCTCATAGCTATCATTTTATTACCTTGTATCTTTTGTATATCCCCTACTTCTTTTAAGCCAGTTTTTACTACAATATGCATTCTGGTATTCTCTATAACTTCAGTAACATGTTTACCTACAGCATCAGGAGAATTAGTAAATTCCTTATAGGCCTCACTCATCATTGTTATTATACCTTCTTCATCTACTACAACAGACCATTCATTTACTGTATTTAATAGTGTATCTAATATTTCTATATATCCCTTATCTTCAATTCTTTTTTTATTCATTTGATTTATTTCAGTTCTATCACGAAAAATAGCAATAGCTGCAATGATTTCATCATTTTCTATTATAGGAATTCTCTTTACTAAAAATTCTCTATTATTGTATGAGAATTTTTCATTTAATTGTTTCTTACCTTCTACTAAAACATCTATTAATTTTGTGTTTCTTATAATTTCCCTTATATCTTGTCTTATATTATCCTTATATTTTAAATCTAAATATAACTCAGCTTTTTTATTAATACCAATTAATTTTCCTTCCTTATCAACAGCAATTACACCTTCATCCATTAGTTCAAATACTGGACGTAATATTACATTTTTTAGTTGCATTTTTATCTCCCCTTTGGAGGTACATATTTCTGCTTGCTTCCTTAATTATATCAGATATAACAGTAATAAAAAACCCTTAGCATATTCAACTAAGAGCTTTTAAGCCTGATATTTATTTTGGAGGCATTACAGTAGCAGTGCCTTTTAAAACTATATCTCCATTTTGATTTGTACAAGTAGTTTTAAGCTTTACTATCTTCTTACCTTCTATCTTCTCTATTACTTCCACTTCTGCTTTGATAGTGTCACCAAACTTTACAGGTGCTGTGAATTTAAGGTCTTGACCCATATATATAGTGCCTGGTCCTGGTAAATGCACACCTAATACTGCTGATATAAGACCTGCTGTAAGCATTCCATGAGCGATTCTTCCTTTAAACATTGTATTTTTTGATACTTCTTCATTAATATGAGCTGGATTTATATCTCCCGTTATACCTGCATATAAATATACATCTGTTTCTGTAATCGTTTTCTGAAATGATGCTTTTTCTCCCATTTCTAACTCATTAAATGTTTTACCTTTCATTTAAAACACTCCTTTTAATATATTTACTAAATTACTTTTAATAATATACTAAATATATAAGCAATATTTATGCCACATTTATTTATTTACTATAAACCCTCGTCTACCCAAGAGTTTATCAATTTTAAAAAGATTAGTAAGATATTATATGAAAGTTAAGGGCTCAATATAATAAATAATTATGTAAAGAATAGTATATATGTTAAGTTTTTTTACTAATATATATACTAATTTACCATATAATATCTTAGTCTAAATAATATTATTTTTATGAATTATGTATGAATTCTTTTTTAATCTTAGTAATCTCTATATACATATCAAGATCTATCTTTTTTTCATTATAAAGATTATCTGCAAACTGAACAAACTCTTTTGCAAGTTCTAATAAATTCACTTGTATATCCTCCAAATAAAATCCCCCTCTTGCCCTATATTTATATATTCGCCACAAAATAAAAAACCCTTTATAAATCATATGACAATTATAGTGTTTTTATGACAAAAAAGAAAAAATATATGGTGCGCCCTGCAGGATTCGAACCCGCGACCAACTGATTCGAAGTCAGTCACTCTATCCAGCTGAGTTAAAGGCGCATATATAAATTTAAAAGGACTTATATAAGTCCTTTTATTATTGGTGCACCTAGGAGGATTCGAACCTCCGGCACACGGATTAGAAGTCCGTTGCTCTATCCTGCTGAGCTATAGGTGCATATTAAATTTTAAGAATAACTGTGGAGACATTAAGTGTATTTATTTACTAGAACATTAAAATTATATCACTTTAAAACTCTTAAGTCAAATACACTTTTTTTATTCTAAATCTCCATCTGATCAACATATGATAATGTCCTATTATAACATTTATGATTATGTCCTAATT
>NZ_JBQCYD010000092.1:0-2817 GCF_052088025.1 Senegalia sp. (in: firmicutes)
CCTTTCTTGTGGATAACACAGATATTTTTAAAAATCACATTCTGCAACTATCTAAGTTTTATCTTACCTAACTTGAAGACCCTTAATAAGCAACTTATTTTATTGATTCGTTTTTATTTCCCTTTATAGCTTAAGACTCTCATAGAGTTTCATACTGCTAATAAAGCAACTCCTACATCAGCAAAAACTACTTACCACATTGTAGCTTCTCCTGCAGCTCCAAGAGCTAGAACAACTGCTTTAACTAAAAGTGCAAATATTATATATTTTGCCATACAATAACATTTATTTTATTTGCTATCATCATAGCTATAGGTAGTTTTCCAAGTTCATCTGTCATCAAAACAATATCTGCTGCTTCAATGGCTGCGTCAGAGCCTAAAGCGCCCATAGCAACTCCAATATCTGATCTTGCAAGAACAGGGGCATCATTTATTACATCCCCTACAAATACTATCTTCTCGTTCTTATCTAGCTTTCCTTTTAATTCTTCAATCTTACTTACTTTATCTTGTGGCAAAAGCTCTGCATAATATCCATCTAGGCCAAGTTCTGAACTTACTTCTTTTGCTACTATTTCTTTATCTCCTGTTAACATAAGAATATTTTTTACTCTTTTTTTCTTTAACTGGCTTATAGCTTTCTTTGAGCCTTCCTTAATCTTATCAGATATTACAATATATACTGAATATAGTCCATTTATTGCTATATATATAATGGTCTTTCCCTCTGATAAGCTGTCTACCTTTATATTATTGGATTCAAACAGTGATTTATTACCTAAAAATATATCTTTATCTAATACCTTTGATGTTACTCCCATGCCTGCAAGTTCTCTATATTCAGAAATAGAAGCTTCATTGATTTCCTTGCCATAAGCGCTAAAAACTGATTTAGCAATTGGATGAGATGACATGGATTCAGCTAATGCGGCTAAATATAATAGCTCCTCTTCTTCTATGTCACTAGTTACAACAACTTTTTCAACTTTAAATTCGCCTTTTGTAAGTGTACCTGTCTTGTCAAAAACAATAGTATTTACATTATTTAAAGCTTCTAGGTAGTTTCCACCTTTTATCAATATACCCTGTCTTGACGCTCCACCTATTCCACCAAAAAAACCTAAAGGTATAGATATAACAAGTGCACAGGGACAGGAGACAACTAAGAATACCAGGGCCCTATAAATCCAATCTAAAAATTCTGCACTCCCTAAGATTAAAGGTGGAATTATAGCTAATCCAAGGGCTGTAAATACTACTGCTGGAGTATAATACCTTGCAAATTTTGTTATGAAGTTTTCTGTTGCTGCCTTTTTGCTTCCAGAATTTTCTACTAAGTCTAGTATCTTTGAAACTGTAAATTGATCAAATTCCTTGTTTACAGCTATCTTAATCAATCCCTGTTGGTTGATAAATCCACTTAAAACCTCATCTCCAACTTCTGCGTCTCTTGGTATAGCCTTACCTGTTAAAGCAGCTGTATTCAATGATGAAAACCCAGATATAACTTCTCCGTCTAGTGGTACTCTTTCCCCTGGCTTAACTATTATCTCATCACCAATATAGACTTGGTATGGTGAAACTATTTTTGTATCATCTCCATCTACAAGATTAGCATAATCAGGTCTTATATCCATTAATTCAGAAATAGATCTTCTAGACTTGTTCACAGCATAAGACTGGAAAAATTCTCCTACTTGGTGAAAATCATTACCCCTACACCTTCTGGATATTCTCAAATTGCAAAGGCTCCTACAGTTGCTATTGACATTAAGAAATTTTCATCAAAGACTTGACCCCTTAAGATATTTCTAGCTGCCTTAAGAAGTACATCTCCACCTATTAAAATGTAGCTTAGTAGAAAAATGGGCAATCTGTATATACCTGTCTTTGGATAGAACATGGCTACTACAAATATCACAACTCCTATTATTAGTCTTATACTTGTTATCCTTGAAGGCAAGCTATGACTATGTTCGTGGATATGCTCATGGCTATGCCTATCTTCTTTGCCACCTTCTTTGGAGTGATCTCCTTTATGGTTTTCAGTGACCTTGACACTTGGCTCAAAAAAATTGACAATTCCCTTAGCCTTTTCTGATATTTCCATCTTATTTATATTTTCTCTTATATTAATCTTAATTATCTTGTTTATAAAGTTTAAGTATACATTTTCAACACCATCTATTTCTTTTATCTTAGCTTCTATCCTAGAAGCACAGTTAGCTCAGTCTAGTCCAAGTAAATATAGTTCAATTGTTTCCATATTCCCCTCCTATCCCCAAAATCTTTTAATCAAAATATAAGTTTCTCATTTTATATCCCTACACTTTTCACATAAGCCAAAAAAATTTATTTGTTGACCACTAACTAAAAAACCATAGTCTTCATCAAATATTTTTTTCATAGATTCCAATAAATCATCTCTTAATTCATAAGACTCGATTATTTCCCCACATTCCCTGCAAATCAAATGATAGTGAATTGAATTTCCTTCACTGATATTCAATTCATATCTTCTAGTGCCATCGTCTAATATTAATTTCTGAAGTATCTTTAATTCATACAATAGTTGAATACTTCTATAAACTGTAGCTATACCTATACCTGGATCTTTTTTAATAATATATCCATGTACTTCTTCCACTGTCATATGTTTTTCTCTATTTTCTAGAAAAGCCTCAAATAATAGTTTTCTCTGTTCTGTAACTTTATAGTTGTTCTCTTCAAATATTTCATAGAATTGTTGCAGAACCTTCATCTTTTTTAGCACACTTTAACAAATTTATATCTAAGCTTATCTTTCTAGCTCTAG
>NZ_JBQCYD010000093.1:0-2647 GCF_052088025.1 Senegalia sp. (in: firmicutes)
AAATTAAAACAAATTATAGTAGGCTGGGTAAATTACTTTAAATTAGCAGATATGATGTTTATGCTAACCTAAAAGTATACCACCATTCTAATTGAAAACTAGTCCACTTTCAAATATAATACCCCTATATATTCAAAATATAGGAGGTGTGTGGAGGTTGATTAGTTTGGTAGAAAAATCAGATATATTGTTAAAATACTTTAGAGAAAATAAGTCTCAAAGACAAATTAGTAGAGAAACTGGCATATCTAGAGTTACTGTTAAAAAATATATAGATGAGTTTGAAAAAAAGACTAAAGAGTTAAATGTATTAGATAAAGATAATGATCAAGATCTCATAATGTCATTAATAGAGGAAATAGATTTAAAGCCTAAATATGATACTAGCAGTAGAACTAAAATTAAATTAACTGATGATATTAAATCTGAAATTGAAAGTTTAATGTTAAAAAATGAAAAGAATAAATCGCTCGGTAGAGCTAAGCAATTAATGAAAAAGATAGATATACACGAATATTTGATAGAAAAAAACTATGATATTAGTTATTCTACTGTTTGTAATTACATTAAAGATACTTATGATAAAAAAGAGGCTTTCATAAGGCAAGAATATGGGTTAGGAGAAATTGTAGAGTTTGATTGGGGAGAGGTAAAACTTACGATAGATGGGAAGCCTATGGCTTTTGATATGGGACTATTCACTACTGCTAAAGGTTCTTTTCACTTTCCTAAGCTTTATCACAATCAGAAAACAGAAAATTTTCTAGACATGCATGTGAAATTTTTTAGTGCATTAGAAGGAAATCATAGAGAAGTTGTTTATGACAATATGAAACAAGCTGTTAAAAGATTTGTTGGTAAGACCGAAAAAGAAGCTACTGATCATCTGATATCCATAGCTTTGTATTATGGTTTTAAATATAGATTTTGTAATGCAAGACGTGGTAATGAAAAAGGTCATGTTGAAAGAGGTGTAGAATTCGTTAGAAGAAAAATATTTGCAAGAAGAACTGATTTTAATTCTTTAGAAGAAGCAAATGAATATTTGATAAAAGAAATAATGAAATTAAATTCTAAAAAGAGACATTGGCTTTCTAATAAGAGTCCTTCGGACGTTTTAAATGAGGAAAGACCTCACCTTTTACCTTTTAAACCTCCTTATGATGCAGCTCGTAGAAAAGAGCTAAGAGTCAATAAGTATAGTGTAATAAATGTAGATCAGAATAAATATTCAGTTCCAGATTATCTTGTAGGAAAGTTTGTAAAAGCTAAGATATATACAGATAAGATTAAAATATATTACAAAGATAATTTAATAGCAGAACATATTAGAAATTATGGAGTCCATGAATGGATATTTGATATATACCATTTCATTAATACTTTAAAAAAGAAGCCTGGAGCCCTTCATTCTAGTGTCGGCAGACATCAAATGGGTCCAGAACTTCAACAAATATATCATAAATATTATACCAATAATCCTAAAGATTTCATAGTGCTTTTAGAATTAATTAAAGAAAAAGATTTAAAAATAGTATTAAATGCCATAGAGCAACTAGCAAAAATCAAAAAAGAGATAATAAATACTGATAATATAAAAAATATTGTATTTAGCAAAAAAGTAGAAGGTTCAGCTAAAGAAAGTAAAGATGAATCTATACAAAAACAATCTATAGAACAAATATCAATATTAAATGAAATGTTTGGATTAAACTCTTTAGGAGGGTATAAAAATTGAATGAAAAAATAGATGAAATAAAAAAATATGTAAAAGAACTTAAAATACCTGGAATAAGTAAAAATTTAAATATGAAAATTGAAGATGCATATAGGTTAGATCAATCTTATGAGGATTTTTTAAGAGAAATATTTGTAGATGCTTATGATATGAGAAAAGAAAATGGAAAGAAAAATAGAATTAGAAATGCTAAATTTCCATATAAAAAATATTTAGATGAATTACATGTAGAATATTTACCTGAAGATGCTAAGAAGAAGCTCAAAGAGCTTAAAACACTAAATTTTATAAAGGAAAGTAGAAATATAATACTTGCTGGAAATCCAGGCACAGGTAAAACTCATTTGTCTATAGGACTTGGAATAGATGCATGTAATAAAGGATATAAAGTATATTTCACTACCGTATCACTATTAATAAATGAATTAAAGGAATCTAGAAGTGAAAAAAAGCTATATACCTTTGAAAAGAAATTTGAAAAATATGATCTCATAGTAGCAGATGAATTAGGATATATCTCATTTGATAGAGAAGGGAGTGAGCTATTGTTCCAGTTTCTCTCCCTTCGGGCCGAGAGGAAATCTACAATAATAACTACTAATTTATCTTTTGATAGATGGAATGAAATATTTAATGATGAAGTATTAACAGCTGCATTAATTGATAGATTAACGCATAAATCTTATGTAATAAATATGAATGGAAATTCTTATAGGATAAAAGAAACTAAAGAATGGTTAGAAAAAACCACTTAATTTTTTATGTTTTAGTGGTATAGTTTTCGATTAAAATATGGTATAGTTTTCAGTTGACAAATACACTATGGATAGGTTACACTTTGGATAGGTTACACTTTGGATAGGTTACACTTAATTATACAATAAAAACTCGGACATGATATAATAAATA
>NZ_JBQCYD010000094.1:0-2639 GCF_052088025.1 Senegalia sp. (in: firmicutes)
ATCAGAAATAGAATTTATTATGTTTAGGTTGACCTATTTATATACTAGCACTACATTTAAATCACCTCAATTTATTTTTCACACTATAATTATACCTATATTAAATAGATTGTCAAATATTTTAATTAGTATTTGTTATATTTATTTGTGTATTATATTCAACCTTTTCATCTTGAAATTCATTAAATGGTAAGCTCTTATTTAAATCTTCTTCATTAATTTCTTCAAATTCTTCTAAGCTATATAATTTCATATCTTCATTTCTGAACTTAAGCTTCCAATCATTATTTTCTTTTTTAAAAGTATACATTCTATTAAGGTAAATCTTCTTAGTTAATCCTGTGGCTTCCACATCTTTTAATTCAGTATCTATTTCTTTTAATTTTTCAATATCAAATGTTATTATTTTTCTTGCAAATACCACATTTTCTTCTTTTCCTGATACGTCATATGGCTTTGAAATCTTAAGTATTACTTCATTTGATTCATCTTGATATTCAAAATTCCTAGGACCATATTTTTTAAATTCTTCTTTATGTTCTTTAAATTCTTCATCAGATATTCCCTTTAAATCTCCTACAGTTACAGTATCATCATTAACTCGTGGGGCAAAATAAATCGTAATATTATCAAGGAAATTATTATTATAATCATCTGGCATTATATCTTTTGTGTTTTCAATATACTCTTCATAATTTATTTTAAGATTCATGATTTTGTATTCATTTATTTCTAATCTTTCTACCTTTTCTACCAAATCTTCTTTTTTAGAAATATCATTATTACATCCTGACAATATTATTAATACTATAAATAATATTATAAATATTCTTTTCATATAAGCTCCCCCTTTTTAAAATAACCTTTCATATAGAATATTCTATATGAAAGGTTATTTTCCTTTATTTTAGCTCATTTAATTTTATCATACTACAATATATTCATTATCTCTTTTATACTGTCTATTGTAATATCAGCATCATTTAATTCTCCGGGTTGTTGAAAGCCATAGTTACATCCTATGGTTAAGATTTCATTTTTCTTTCCTGCTTCTATATCTTGAAACCTATCTCCTATTATTACCATGCCTTGAGGATATTTATGCTTTAGCTTTGATAATATTTTATGCTTAGGAATATATCCATATTCTTCAGAACAAGCCATTTTTTCAAAATAATCACCTAATTTAAATTTGTCCTTAGCCATATCTCTATAGCTTATACTACAATTACTAAGAAAAATTAAATGGTATCCTTTTTGCTTTAAATATTTAAGAGTATCTAATGCATCATCATAAAGCACTGATTTCCCTGCTCTTATTTGGCTAAGCATTTCTCTTCCTATGATCTTACTTGCTTTATCTCTAATATGAGGGTCCAGACTTGGCATGAAATTTTTCCACATAGCTTTACTATTAAATCCTAGCCAATATGAAATTTCACTATCATTCCATACCTTATATGGACTTACTCCTTCTTCTACTAGATATTTATATGCTTTTCTAAAAGCAGGACCATAAATTTTTATACTATTATGGATTGTTCCATCATAATCTATGAATATTGTTTTTACATTTTCAAACATAATAAATCTAACCTATATTTCTTTTAATAAGTTTGCCATCTCTATAGCTGTAATAGCTGCATCAGAACCTTTATTTCCAGCTTTTGTTCCAGCTCTTTCTATAGCCTGTTCAATTGTATCTGTTGTAAGTACTCCAAATATAACTGGCAATTCTGTTTCTAATGATACATTTGCAATACCCTTTGATACCTCGCTTGATACATAATCAAAATGTGGTGTAGCCCCTCTAATTACAGCACCTAAACATATAACTCCATTATATTTTTTTGATTTTGCTAATTTTTTAGCAATTAAAGGCATTTCAAAAGCCCCAGGCGTCCAAATTATTTCTATATCATCATCTTCTACCCCATGACGTTTAAAATTATCTATAGCTCCAGATAATAATTTACTTCCTATAAACTCGTTAAACCTACCAATCACTATTGCAAATTTCAATCCTTTAGCAATTAATTTTCCTTCATATGTTTTCATCTAAATTTCCTCCTTAAAATTTAAAATATGTCCCATTTTTCTCTTTTTAGTTTTTAAATAGTATTCATTTCTTTCATTATGATTCATTTGAATAGGTACTCTTTTAACGACTTCAATACCATATCCTGTTATTCCAGATAATTTTTTAGGATTATTGGTCATTAGCTTCACCTTTTTAACACCTAAATCTGATAATATTTGTGCTCCTATTCCATAGTCTCTCATATCCTCTGGAAATCCTAAAGCTAAGTTCGCTTCTACTGTATCCATTCCTTGATCTTGCAAAGCATAAGCTTTAATTTTATTAATAAGACCAATACCTCTTCCTTCTTGACGCATGTATAATAATATCCCTTTACCACTTTTTTTAATTTCATTCATAGCTGCAGAAAATTGCTCTCCACAGTCACATCTAAGAGAAGCAAATGCATCTCCTGTTAAACATTCTGAATGAACCCTTGCCAGTACAGGAGCACCATCTGAAACATCTCCTTTAACTAAAGCTACATGATGCTCTCCATTTATTTTGTGTCAAGCACTTCTGAAAATGTCTGATAAAAGTTAAAAGATTAGCACCGACT